>JAYVPR010000340.1:0-4798 GCA_043757245.1 Polaromonas sp.
GTCCAAAATATCAGTTTGACGTTTCACAGCAGCAAAATCGCCTGGGCAGATTTGCGTGAGTTTGGCCAATCTCGTGCGCAAGTCGTCTGTCATCAGCGATGCGTCGCTTGCCAACGTTTCAGTCACGAACATTGTCTGGCGCTGCACCGCCGTCAAAGGCAGAAACAAGATTTTGAAGGTAAAGCGCCGCAGCGCGGCCTGATCGAGACTCTCCATTAAATTCGTGGTGCAGATAAAAATGCCGTTGTAGCGCTCCATGCCTTGGAGCATTTCGTTGACTTCAGTCACCTCGTAAGTACGCTGCGCGCCGCGCCTGTCCTGTAAAAAGCTGTCGGCTTCATCTAACAACAGCACGGCTTTTTCAAGTTCTGCCTCCTTGAACATGGCCGCCATGTTTTGCTCGGTCTCGCCCACGTATTTGCTCATCAAGTCGCTCGCTTGCTTGATGATGAGGGGTTTGTCCAAGGCCTTGGCAATGTGCTCGGCCAATGCTGTTTTGCCCGTGCCGGGTGCGCCGTAAAAGCACAGCGCACCGTGACCACGGGTTTTGAGTGCTTCAACGATACGTGGAATCTCAAAACGCGACTCCACATTGAGCATGGCCAGGTCGTAGGTGGTAACGCTTTTGCGGCCTGCGCTTTCGGTTTTATTGCCCAGTGCCACGTCAGCGTTTTTAAGTTGCCGCTCAATCAGTGACTCCATCTGTACTGATTCAGGCGAAGCTGCAAGGCGTGCAAAGCGAACAGCAGTGCGAATTTGGGCAGGTGTCAAGCCTTTACGGGCGGTCAGCTTTGCAATAAACGCATCGCTAACCGCCACACCTTCCAGCGTTTTGCGCACCAGATCTTCGCGCGCGCCTGGCGGCGGTGAGCGCAGCTCCAGGTGGTAGGCAAAACGGCGACGAAAGGCCGGGTCAATTTGCTCTATGCGGTTTGTCACCCACAGCGTTGGCACGGTGTTTGATTCAAGAATCTGATTCACCCAGGCTTTGCCATTGACCGAACTGCTGGCGGCTGCGGGCAACTGGTCAGAGCGTGCCATCAATTGCGCAGCTTCGCTGGAGATCGGTGGGAACACGTCTTCGACTTCATCAAACAACAGCGCTGAATGTTGGCTGCCTTTGAGGAACACTTGCGCAATCTGCAACGAGCGGTAGCGGTCGCGCCCGCTGAGCGAGTTGCCGTCGCGGTCGGCGTGTTCAACTTCAAACAGGTCCAGGCCAGCGGCCTGCGCCACCACTTTGGCCAGCTCGGTTTTACCTGTGCCCGGTGGGCCGTACAGCAACACGTTCACGCCTTGCTCTTTGCTGGCCACTGCGTTTTTCAGCAGTGACACCAGCACATCGGCATCTTCCTTGACAAAAGCAAAGTCACTGAGCGTCAGCGTGCTGCGCGCCGAAGGCCGCGTAAACACCGCCATCAGCTCGCTGGTGTCGCGGTACTTGCGCATCAGCACGGGCGGCAATTTTTCACTGACCTTCATCAGGTCAGCCAGGTCCGTGATGTTGTGCTCGGAAATTAAATTTTCCACCATACCAATGCGCTCCAGGCGGGAACCAGCACGCAGCGCCTCAGCCAGCTCGTGCGCCTTGACGCCAGCCACATCGGCCAGTGCCGCATAGGCCTCGGGTGCGTTGTTGACCTTGAACTCAACCAACAGTGAGCGCAAGTCTCGCTGGTAGCGTGCCAGCGTGCCGTACAGCAACAGGGCACGCTCAGCGCGATTGAGTTGCAACAAGTTTGCCAGTGCGTCGATGTTTTTCTCGACCAGTGTTGACTGCTTTTTAAGCGTGTGCGTCAAATACTCGCCGGTTGCGCTGAGCACGGACAGCAAATCTTTGGGTTGGTCTTTGGCGTGCTCGTCGAGGTAAAAAAACAGCGTGCCTTCTTCATACGGCCCGCGCCAGGTGCCGTGGCGCTGCATGAATTCTGCGTCAGTCAGTGCCTCATGGCCACGCCAAAAATCGTTATCTTTGCAGCGCCGGCCTAAAAATTCTCGCAGGCGTTGCAGTGCGGACAGCGGCCACACCAGATGCCTGCCCGACAGCGACAGCAAACTGTTCAAGTCACGCCGCACATTGAACTTGCCACCCTGGCGCGCAGCCAGTGTGAGCACAAAATGTGAGCACATCAGGTCGAGCACAGGCGCATCTTTCAGTCCCGGGGAAAGCAGCAGATCAGTCGCGCAATACTTGGCTTTCATCACACCTCCAAAAAATGGAAAAATGCCCGCTTAAAAATGCCCTTTTATTGCTCCGGCCCGATCACGTATTGAGTTTCCGTTCGGGCTGAGCCTGTCGAAGCCTAGCTAGCACAGGGCGAACGGATAAAGGAATTCAGACTTCACAAGGCCGGATCAATAAAAGCGTCAAGATTCACCATAACGCAGCTAGGGGCTGGATGGAACACCCTGCGCCGCGTAAGCGTGTGCAATACGCCACACATCCGCATTCATAATCCATCAAAACCGGGATCTGCTTGGGTCTTTTTTTATTGCCCCAGCCGTCATCAAGGCTATTTTTTTATCAGTGCTAGGAACCGACGTGATCACATTGGGCGATATTGAACGCGCTGCTGAGCGTTTGCAAGGGCATTTACTCAATACGCCATGCGTCGAGTCACGCACACTGTCGCAAATCACGGGCGCGCAAGTTTTTTTGAAGTTTGAAAATCTGCAGTACACCGCTTCCTTTAAAGAGCGAGGCGCGTGCAACAAGCTGGCTCAACTGACGACAGAGGAGCAGCGACGTGGTGTGATTGCCATGAGTGCCGGCAATCACGCGCAGGGTGTGGCCTACCACGCGCAGCGGCTTGGCATTAGGGCTGTGATTGTGATGCCGCGCTTCACACCCGGTGTAAAGATTGAAAGAACGCGCGGTTTCGGCGCGGAAGTTGTGCTGCACGGCGACACGCTGGATGAGTCCCGTACCCATGCCCTGAGCATGGCGCAAAGTCAGGGCTTGGTGTTTGTTCACCCGTACGACGACGAAGCGATTGTGGCGGGCCAGGGCACGGTTGGGCTCGAAATGATGCGCGCCGTGCCGGATCTCGACACACTGGTCATCGCCGTTGGTGGTGGTGGGCTGATTGCCGGCATCGCCACGGCTGCCAAGGCGATCAACCCCGGCATTGACATTGTGGGTGTGCAAACCTCGCGCTTTCCCGGCATGGTCAACGCCATCAAAGGCGCGCAGCATCCGCAAGGCAGCAGCACGATTGCCGATGGCATTGCGGTCGGTACGCCGGGTGTAATTGCCACCAACATCGTCAAGGCGCTGGTTAGCGACATGCTGTTGGTTGATGAAGGCGATATTGAGCAGGCCATGGTGATGCTGCTGGAAATTGAAAAAACACTGGTCGAAGGCGCAGGCGCGGCCGGGCTGGCCGCGTTGCTCAAATACCCAGCGCGTTTTGCGGGTAAAAAAGTTGGCTTGGTGCTGTGCGGTGGCAACATTGACCCACTACTTTTGGCCTCTATCATCGAGCGCGGCATGGTGCGGGCAGGCCGCCTGTCGCGCATCACTGTCAGCGTGCGTGATGTACCAGGTGCATTGGCGAAAATCACCGCAACGGTTGCCGAGGCTGGAGCAAATATTGATGAAGTGCATCACCAGCGCGCCTTCACGTTGCTGTCAGCGCAAAACGTCGAAATTGAGCTGGTGATTCAGACCCGCGGCAAGGCGCATATCGAGCAGGTACTGGCGGCGCTGGGCGCAGCGGGTTTTGATGCGACCGAGCATCATTAAAGACCAATTTTCAGGGTTAAATCGGCATTTAGCCAAATAAATACGGGCGAAAGCAGCTATTAAAATAATAGCTTGTGCGGGGCGGATTCAGTTCCAGCCAATGACATCAAAGCCTTTTTCACTCAGGCAGCGCTGCACAAACTGGCGGTAAACGGGGTTGACCTTGTCATTGTGAAAAGCACCTGACACCGCGCCTGCCGAGCCGCCAACCGCTGCGCCTGCGGCACCCGCCCGCAATACGTCGCTGCTGCGTCCTGTTATCAGCGCCCCAATGGCCGATGCCACACCTGCCGTGGCGGCACCCTCGCCCGCACGTCGGCCCACTTCATTTGTTTTTTGATCAGGCGCCAAACCAGCCTGCGCAGCCCGCGCCATGCAGCCATCGACCTCCGCTCGGGCTTGCGCCTCGCCAACGCGCGTGAGCGTGGCGTTGGGGTAAAGCACGGGTTTGGCCAATGGGCTGTTAGGTCCGGTCGAGGCGCAGCCTGACAACACCGCAAAAAGCGCGAATGACAGTGGCCAGGCAGCGGATTTGATGGTTTGTTTGTGTTGCATGCCTGAAGTGTGCCTTGTTCGGCGTGCTGTTGGTTGCCGTGGTTTGAGCTGAAAAGGTAAAATGCAAGCAATCTTTGCAAACACCAGCATTTTTTCAGGAAGTTTCATGTCCCATCCAATCGACCACACTGCCACACCAATTGCTGCTGCCGCGCACGAGGAAGATGTGGTTGAATCCCTGGCCCACGTTGCGCCGATTATTCTGCCCATCGTGGGTGGCGTGCTGATGTTCTTGTTGGCTTTCATCGCGGTATTTTTGGCTTAAAACCTCCGCTAGAAAATTTCAAAAAAGCGCCCAAAATTGCGCTTTTTATACTTATTCCCCTCCTCGTGCTGGCGAGGTTAAGTTATCTCGTTTTAAAGTGTCTTGGACCTGCGCGGTTATTGATCCGGCCTTGTAAAGTCTGAATTCCTTTATCCGTTCGCCCTGAGCTTGGTCGTTGGGTTTGCCTGTGCTAGCCAGGCTTCGACAGGCTCAGCCCGAACGGAAACTCAATA
>JAYVPR010000341.1:0-4782 GCA_043757245.1 Polaromonas sp.
CACCCACCGTACCGCCCTGCATCACCTGACCAAGCGCTTGCGGCACGGCGTAGCTTTTGCTGTCGTTCATGCGGCCGCGCATGTACGGGTCCAAGCTTAGAAAGTGGTGCTTGACGAGGACTTGACCATCCGCTAGCGCAGGGGTGTCTGTAGTTTTCAGCTTGAAGTTGCTGACAGTGGCTTCGCCTGTAGGTCGGTTGTCGAGAAGGATTTGCAGGTTAGTTGGCATGATGGTTTCGATTCAATATAATAAAATATGCTACCAATTTAATAGCTTATAAATCCCGTATTTATTGGGCTATAGCACAATTTAATATCTAAAAAGCTTAAAAATTAGTCAGCAGTTAGTTTTTAAATGATCTTTAGTCGGTTGAAATGACGGCTGCTAGCGTTCGGCTCAATGGGTTGCTGGTTTTCGGCCCGGTTAACAGGCGTTTGACGTATTTAAAAGTACCCGTGGCATGCGCGCAAGTTTTGCCCTGCGCATCAAACAGGGTGGCCTCGGTAAACGCAAGCGTCACGGTACGGTGCAGCAAACGCCCCTTGGCAGTCAGCCGGCTACCATCGCCCGGCGAAGGCTGCATAAAACTGGTTTTCATCTCTATCGTGACCACGCCCATATCGGCCTGCACGCTGCGCGCAGCGGTGGCCATCGTCACGTCCATCAGCGTCATGATGGCACCGCCGTGGGTGACGGCAAAAGAGTTGAGGTGTTCTGGTTTTGGGGTGAAGCCAATCGCAGATTCACCGTTTTCAAACTTTTCCAGCGCGAAACCTAGATGACTGACAAATGGGATGTCAACGCCGAATCCGATAGACACCTTTTAGCCTCCCTTCACGATGCTGACACCACCGTCAACCGCCAAATACTGCCCGGTAATGTGCTTGCCCGCATCAGATGCATACAGCACACACAGGCCCTTCAAGTCTTCGTCGTCGCCCAGGCGCCTCAAGGGTGCATGGAATGCCAGTTTGTCTTCACCCAGGGCTTTGAGCGTGCCCATGGTCATCTTGCTGGGGAAAAAGCCTGGGCAAATGGCGTTGACGGTGATGCCATACACCCCCCACTCAGCTGCCAGCGCCCGCGTGAAGTTGATGGCAGCGCCTTTGGATGTGTTGTAGGCAATGGTTTGCATGCCGCTGGGGTTGCCACCCAGCCCGGCGATGGACGCAACATTGATGATGCGGCCATGGCCTCTAGCAATCATGGCGTGCTTGGCAATGTGCTGCGACAAAATAAAGTAACCGCGAATGTTCAGGTTCATCACCTTGTCCCAGGCCTCAACCGGGTGATCTTCAGCGGGTGCACCCCAAGCGGCACCAGCGTTGTTCACCAAAATATCAACGTGGCCCATGCGTTTGATAGCCTCATCAGCCAGCATGCGAATGTCGGCTTCTTTGGCGCAGTCGGCAGCTATCCAGTCGGCATCAATACCAGCAGCTTTCAGCTCGGCCACAGCTTCTGTCAGGTCTTCAGCCTTGCGTGATGAGACGATGATTTTGGCACCCGCTTCCCCAAGCGCATGCGCCATTTGCAGGCCCAGGCCGCGCGAGCCGCCGGTAACGAGTGCGGTTTTGCCGCTCAAATCGAACAGTTTTTGGATGCTTCTGGGGGTCATTTTTTCTCCGTATTGATTTTGCTTAAAAGGTTTGAAGATGGTTTTCAGGAATCAGCTGTCATGGTGGAACGCACATAAATCAAAACCGCACCCACCACTGTCATCACGCCGCCAGCGGCAATCATCACCCAGCCGATGGCATCATCGGTTTTACCGACAAAAATACCGAGGATGATCATCAACAAGCCGCCAAAAATCAGCGTCCAGATGATTTTGTGCAGTCGCGCCATTCGCGGGTCGGTGGGGTGGTTAGCACCCGGTTTGTAAAAGCCCATTAAAAAGCCTCCTCGGGCAGGTTGGCACACAGCAGGTTACGGTTTTCAACCACCACCAGCCAGGCCGTTATTTTTGGTAATTCATAAGCATAAAAATAGGCTGTAGACCCGTAAATACCAGCTCTGGCAGCTCCTAAATTTATAGCGTTTAGTTTCGACGCAGCTACCGCCACGTCGAGCCAGATCCAGGCCAGCACCATGTGGCCAAAGGCCTGCATATACGGCACCGCATTAGGCAGCGCGTCTTGCGGGTTACCCGTTGCCCAAGCGGCTTGGGTCGCGGCGCTGACGCGTTGCAAAGCTTTATCAAGCGCGTCGGCATGACCTTTGAGTTCAGCATTTTGTGATGCGCTCGCTACCGTCGTCTGGATTCGCGCTGCCAGTAACGCCAGTCCCCTGCCCCCTTCCATCAGCACTTTACGGCCCAGCAAGTCGGTGGCTTGTATGCCGTGCGTGCCTTCATGAATCATGTTCAGGCGGTTGTCGCGCCAGTACTGCTCGACCGGGAAGTCGCGCGTGTAACCGTAGCCACCGTGAACCTGAATGGCTAGCGAATTAGCCTCCAGGCACCATTCGCTGGGCCAGCTTTTGGCAATCGGCGTGAGTACTTCCAGCAGCATACGCGCGTCGTCAGCGGCTTGCGGCTCAGCGGTGTGCTGCTCATCCACCAGCCGGGCACAGTACAACTCAAGAGCTAACGCGCCTTCGCAATAGGATTTTTGTGCCAGCAGCATGCGCCTGACGTCTGCGTGTTCAATGATACGGATTTGTGGGGCACTGGCGTCCTTGCCACCGACACCCACAAGCCTGCCCTGCGGGCGGTTTTTGGCATAGTCCAGGCTGGCGTAATAACCCGCCATGCCCAGCATGGTGGCAGCCATACCGACACCAATACGCGCCTCATTCATCATATGGAACATGCAGCGCAAGCCTTCGTGCGGCTTGCCCACCAGATAACCTACGGCCCCCGCCAACGCCTGACCTGAGCCTGCCTGCGGGACAGGGTATTTGCCTTCGCCAAAATTCAGCAGCGTATTCGTCGTACCGCGCCAGCCAAGCTTGTGGTTCAGCCCCGCCAGCGCCACGTCATTGCGCACGCCGGTTAATTCGCCTTTTGCATTCACCATTTTTTTGGGCACAACAAACAACGAAATGCCCCGTGTACCTGCTATCAGTTTGCCGTCAGGGCCAGGTATTTTTGCCAGCACCAGGTGAATGATGTTTTCTGTCAGCTCATGCTCGCCAGCTGAAATCCACATCTTGTTGCCCTTGAGGCGGTAGCGAGCACCCAGAGGCTCCGCTTCAAAGTCATCGCCATCAGGCACAGCCCGGGTGGTGACATCACTCAGTGACGAGCCCGCCTGCGGCTCACTCAAACACATCGTGCCCGAAAAGCGACCTAAAAATTCGTTCTTCGCAAACACCTCTTTTTGCAGCGCATTGCCATGCACCATCAACAAATTGGCGTTACCCGTGGTGAGCATGCCAGAACCAATGCTGACCGACGCCATCGCAAAAAATGCATTGGCTGCCGCCTCAACCGTGTACGGTAATTGCATGCCGCCCATGTCGTAATCTTGCGCGGCACTCAGCATGCCGGATTCGGCATAGGCTTTTTGCGCATCATGCGTAGCCTTCGGCAAGATGACTTTTTCACCGTCAAAGTGCGGTTCTTGGGTGTCAACGGTGCGGTTGAACGGCGCGTATTTTTCGCGGGCAATCCGTTCGCAGGTGTCAAAAACGGCATCAAAGGTTTCACGGCTGTGGTCGGCAAAGCGAGCCCGCTGATTCAGCGACTCGGCATCAAGCCACTGGTAAAGCAAAAAATCGAGGGTGGGCCGAAGGTTCATGGTGCGTTTCAATCTCCCGAGGGATTATTTTGCTGTTTCCTTGCCCGGCAAGCGGGCAATCGTGCCCTGGGCAACAGCGCAGAGTTTCTCTTCCCCATTCGCCATCACAAACACATCACAGCGGCAGACCGCCTGCGAACTTCCCGCATAGACGGCCTGGGCGCGCGCAATCAGCCGCTCGCCGATCGCCGGCCTGACGTAATTGATCTTGAATTCAGACGTCACCACCGCCCCGCCGAGGGCCGTTCCGCCGGCGTAGGTGAGCGCATTGTCAGCGGCGTAGCTCACGACGCCGCCGTGGACAAAACCGTACTGCTGCAGAATTTTTTCGGTGATCGGCACCTGCATTTCACAGTACCCGGTTGACAGGGCATGTAGCTCGGCGCCGATGAGGACGCTGAAAGGCTGCAGGGCCAGAATAGCCTGCCCTTTTTGGAGCAGCAGGGAATCGTTCATGGCTTTGGCAAGCAGCTTAAAGGACTTCGAAAATACCCGCCGCACCCATGCCGCCGCCAATGCACATGGTCACGCAGACGCGCTTGGCGCCGCGGCGCTTGCCTTCAATCAAGGCATGCCCCGTCAGCCGCTGGCCGGTCACGCCATAGGGGTGGCCGACCGCAATAGCACCCCCATTGACGTTGAGCTTGTCCATGGGCAGACCCAGCTTGTCCGCGCAATACAGCACTTGAACGGCAAATGCTTCATTCAGTTCCCAGAGGTCAATATCACTGACTTTCAAACCCAGTTTGGCCAGCACTTTGGGGATGGCGAACACCGGGCCAATGCCCATCTCATCGGGTTCGCAACCGGCAACGGCAAAACCGAGGAAACGTCCCAGTGGCATGAGCCCTTTTTTCTCGGCAACTTTTTCGTCCATGACCACTACAGCACCGGCACCATCGGAAAACTGGCTGGCGTTTCCGGCTGAAACAAGGCCCCCGGGAAGCGCCGAGCGCAGCCCGCTGATACCTTCCTTGGTGGTACCGGCCCGGATGCCTTCGTCCTTGCTCACGGTGACCTGCTTCGTGGTCAGGCCCA
>JAYVPR010000342.1:0-4736 GCA_043757245.1 Polaromonas sp.
GTTGCGGATTACGAGAGCCCTTATGAATCAACGACTTAGCAGTGTCAACTGGAGCTGCCAGAAATCGGATTCCGACTTGTGTATAACGAAATGGGGTTAACCCCATCGGAAACCGATGAAGATATCGGTGAAGACGCCGGTAACTGTGGGGCTCTTGAGTCGAGAAAAGGTTTTTTCATGTTCTGCAATTGGGATGGGTCGCTGGCTAAAAAGTCTGCAAAATCAGCTTTTAGGGCTGGCTTGCTTTCTTTGGGTTTGATACTGGCAAGCACAGGTTTGGTGCACGGCAAAGGCCCCGTGCTAGGCGTTGTCAGCGACACGATGGCGCTGGCGCAGTTGCCCGCCCAAGGCCAGGACATGATGAAGTTGATTTACGCGGGTGGTCCGTTCAAGTACGACAAGGATGGCACGGTGTTTGGCAATCGAGAGCGAATTCTCCCCGCCAAAAATCGTGGTTTTTACCGTGAATACACAGTAAAAACACCTGGTGAACGTACGCGGGGCGCGCGGCGCATTGTGTGTGGCGGCTTAAAACCAGTAGCACCCGATGCGTGCTACTACACCGATGACCATTACGCCAGCTTTCGCAAGATTGCCCAGTAAATGTTTTTTTAATGCTTTTTAAATAAGACGGGTTGTTATTTTGAGTTTTGATTATTTTGAAGAAGGACAGACGGAGATGGACACACCACTTCGTAAGGATATTGATATGCCTTTAAAAGGAATTCGACCCAACATTGTGCAATCGATTCGCGCTTTTCGCGTGCAAGAGTTGCAGGACGCGGCGACGCAGCTGAACCAGCATTTTCTGTATGCCAACCTGAGCAGCGCTCAGAGCAAGCAGGACATCCTGGACATGGTTGCCGCTCAGTACACCTTCCCTGCCCACTTTGGTAAAAACTTCGACGCGCTGTATGACTGCCTGACGGATCTGGTTCACAAATCAGGCCCGCAACCCGGTTTTATCGTCGTGCTGGAGCAAATCCCCGCACACGCCAAGTTTGACAAAGAGGCGCGAGAACAGCTGCTTGACATCTTTCGGGATGCCGCTGACTACTGGGCGGATCGAAAGATACCGTTCCGGTGCTTCTATTCTTTTCTGTAGCCCGCTCCCCAGACAATAGCCAAGGGGATCGGGCTAATGAGGCTCAAGTGGTAGCAGCAGACGGCGAAGAAGCCATGCCTACCAACAAACTGCTTGACGTGTCACCGTTAGCGCTGCGCATGAGCAGCCCGTTCAACTCTGGTTACTGGCTGGCAGCAGCCTGAACCAGTTCGATTAGCAAAAAGCCCTCAAACATCGTGTTTGAGGGCTTTTTTATGTGCACATATAGACTTTAGCCCAATGAATGCAGTAGTCAAATGCTATTTAATTTATAGCAATTTAGACGCACTGCGTTAGCGAGATGTATTCCGCCACAGGCACTTCTTCAGCACGCCGCTGCAAGTTAAACGTACCGCTGAAGTTGCGCGTCTCCAGCCACTTGCCCAGCGAATGCCTCAGCAGCTTGCGGCGCTGGCTGAAGGCGACGCGTACCAGCTCGCTGAAGAGCTTCACGTCCAACGCTTCTGGCATGGCACGCGGCAGCATGCGTACGATGGCACTGTCAACACGCGGTGGCGGCTCAAAACTCCCGGGCGGTACAAACAGCATGTTTTCCATCTGGTAACGCCATTGCAGCATCACGCTTAAACGGCTGTAGTCGCTGGTCGACGGCTTGGCCACCATGCGGTCAATGACTTCTTTTTGCAGCATGAAATGCTGGTCTTGAACCACATCGGCGACGTCGAGCAAATGAAACAAAATCGGTGTGGAAATGTTGTACGGCAAGTTGCCGACGATCCTCAGTTTGGTTTCGGCAGTTTTAACACTTTTTGCAGCTTCGGCCAGAGCGCGGAAATCAACCCTCAGCACATCCGACTCAATCACGCTTAAATCAGGTCGTTTGCGCAGCAGCACCGCCAAGTCACGGTCCAGCTCAATGACCGTCAAATGCCCCAGCCGCTCAACCAGCGGCTGCGTCATCGCGCCTAGACCAGGGCCGATTTCAACCATCGCCTGGCCCACCTTGGGCGCGATGGCTTGAACAATATCTTCAATAATGCCCCGGTCGGTCAGGAAGTGCTGGCCGAAGCGTTTGCGGGGAACATGTTTCATGAATTTTTCGACGAGCCGTCTCTAGAAAAATTAGCCCCCATGGGGGGCAGCGTCGTACACGAAGTGACAAGCATGGGGGTCATATTTTCGACGAGCCGCCTCTAGAAAAATTAGCCCCCTCGCGAGGCCGAGAGTTACATGAAGTGGGCGAACGTGGGGGCCACATAGTGAGGGGTGATTTAAAGCGGCGGTTCACGGAATTCCACATACGCACGCCCACGAACTTCCTGCGCCCACACAGCGTAGGCGTCTTCGAGTTTTTTGCCACGTATCACGCTGCGCGCCAATTCGCGCTGGTCACGGTCTGAGAGCCGAGTTTCGCGCCGCTCCAACACTTGGATCAAGTGAACGCCGAAGCGCGATACAACCGGCTCGGATATCTGGTTGGGTGCCAGGCTGTTCATGACCTGTTCAAACTCGGGCACAAACATGCCGGGGTCGGTCCAGCCCAAGTCACCGCCGTCTTTGGCCGAACCGTCGTCGCTGCTTTCGCGCGCGACGGCGGCAAAATCCGCCTGGCCCGCAGCAACGCGTTTTTTAATATCGGCCAACTTTTCTTTGGCAACAGCCTCCCGCTGCTGGGGGCTGACGCGCAGCAAAATATGCCGCGCACGGGTTTGCGTGATGTTGACACCCGGCATGCCGGCCTGACGCTTTTCAATCACTTTGAGAACGTGAAAACCCGCGCCACTGCGCACTGGCCCGGCAATGCCGCCGGTGCGCAGTTTTTCAGTCGCTTGCAGAAATAGCGTTGGGTAGCGCTCGGCACTGCGCAGGCCCAGCTGGCCGCCCGATGCGCGCAACGAAGGTTCAGAAAACTCGTTCACCAAAGCCACAAAGTCAGTGCCTGCTTTGGCACGGTCAGCGGCCAGCTGGGCTTTAGCTTGCAGAGTGGTGACTTGCTCTGGCGTGGCATTTTCTGGCACGGCCACCAGGATTTGCGCCAGGTTGATGTCGATTGCTGCGCCGTCGCTGCCGCCTTCCTGGTCGCGTAAAAACTGGTCAACATCGGCATCGGTCACTTTGACACGCCCCTCAACTTCACGCTGGCGAAAGCGATTAACCAACAACTCGTCGCGCAGACCATCGCGAAACTTGGTGAATGTCAAACCATCGGCAGCCAGACGCTTACGCAGTTCTTCAACCGTCAGCTGGTTTTGCTGAGCCACGCCTTGCACCGCGTTGTCGATGGCGCTCTCGTCTATCCGCAGGCCGGACAAACGCGCCTCCTGCAATTGAGCTTTGTCGGCAATCAGCCGCTCCAGCACTATTCGGGCCAATTCGTCGCGCGGTGGCATGGCCGCGCCCGCTTGCGTCAGTTGCTGCTCGGTGCGCAGCAGGTTGTTGCGCACTTCGTTGTTGGTCACTGGTTCAGAGTTGACCACCGCCACAATGTAATCAGCCGAGCGCTGGCGGCCAAACAGCGGATTGCTGGAGACGGTGGGCGGCGTTGTCAAGCGCAGCGGCCCCGTCGACGGCCGCAGCGTTTGCGCCTGCGCCAGCAGGCAGGGCAAAACCAGTAGCATGGCCACCAGCGGCCGGGCAAAGTCAAAAGTGGCGCAGTTGCCTGGGTGTTGAGAGCGGCGTTGGGTGCAGTGATTAGTCATAGGTGGTAAAGCGGCTTGGTGCGGTTATCTGGTCACGCAGGTACTGGTAGCGGGGAATATTGGCCTTGAGCATTTCCAGCGGGTTCACGCCCAGGCGTGAAAAACCGACCAGTTCGAGCTGAAACAAAATGCGGGTGTTGGACGTGGTGGTGCCGCTTTGTGAGCGCTGCAGCACCACACGGCCAATCCAGCAGCAGCCATCGTACTCAAGGCCGACAACGGCATCAACCAGCTTTTTGTCCTGAAAGCTGTAGTTGAGCCGACCCACGCCATAGTAGCGGCCGCCGCCCTGCCCGTTGCCAGCACCCAAGTCTTTGCCTTTGTCGCCCCACAGGTCGTTGATGGGCCATTGCCAGCCTACATCGAGCGAGCTGCTGACGTTGCGTTGGCGCCGTATGGCGGCACTCACAACGCGGTAATTGCTGGGGCTGTAGCGAGCACCAAAGATTGAGCGTTCGGATTTGCTGATTTTGGGGTTGTACTGAACCGTGCTGTCAAACGACCATTCAGGCACCCAGTGGATGGAGGTGCCAAACAACAAATCGCTGATGCGGTCAGTGACCGGCAAGCCGCCCGGCAACGTGACTTTTTGGTCTGAAAAGCGCAGGCGCTGCGCCACACCCACACGTACCGCCTCGGCCCCGGTGTCGGGGTTCAGCAGCCGCGAGGTCGCACCCAGCGTGAGTAAATTGGCGTCCGAGATACGGTCGTTGCCGACGAAAGCGTTTTCAGTAAACACGGTGGCAAAGTTGAAGTCATTGGCGCCAGAGTCATAGTTGGGTAGCCGCGACTGGTCGCGGTACGGGGTGCGAACATAAAAAGCCCGCGGCTCTAGCGTTTGCGTAAAGTTGCGGCCAAACAAGCTGGCCTGGCGCTCAAACTGTAGGCCGCTGTCCAGGCTGAAAGTGGGCACTGCGCGAGACGCGCTTGTTGCGCCATCCACAATCGGAGCATCAAATTTGTAAGTGGTG
>JAYVPR010000343.1:0-4707 GCA_043757245.1 Polaromonas sp.
CTGGCAGCAAGGCGAGACCGTGACGGGTTTTGTAAGAGATATCGAGCTGACAGGCGATTCAGATGTTTGGTTCACAGCGCAGCAATCACACCCCAACGAGCGTCCGCAAGCGTTGAAGGATTTTGATGCGGTAGTGATGCGCAAAGACCCGCCGTTCGACAGCGAGTTTTTCTACAGCACGCACCTGCTGGAGCAAGCCGAGCGCGAAGGGGCGAAAGTTTTTAACAAGCCGCGCGCCCTGCGCGACCACCCTGAAAAGCAGGCCATCATGGAGTTCCCGCAGTTCATTGGCCCAACGCTGGTGACGCGGGACGCCAGCGACATCAAACGCTTTCATGCCGAGCACAAAGATATTATTTTGAAGCCACTCGACGGCATGGGTGGCATGGGGATTTTCCGTGTCAAAGAAGACGGTTTGAACCTGGGCAGCATGATTGAAACGCTGAACAAAGACGGTGCGCAAAGCGTGATGGTGCAAAAGTTTTTGCCTGAAATCGTCAAAGGCGACAAACGCATTTTGGTGATTGGCGGCAAGCCTGTGCCCTTCAGCCTGGCGCGTATTCCGCAGGGCACGGAAGTACGCGGCAACCTGGCGGTCGGCGGCAAAGGTGTGGCGCAACCGCTGTCAGAACGCGACCTGGACATCGCAAACGCAATCGGCCCGGTGCTGGCAGCGCGCGGCCTCTTGCTGGCAGGTATTGACGTGATTGGTGACTGCGTGACCGAGATCAACGTGACCAGCCCCACCTGCTTTCAGGAAATTTTTGACCAGGCCGGGTTTGACGTGGCGGCGATGTTTGTGGATGCCTTAGAAGCAGCGCTAAAACACGCTTAGCCTGCGGCCAGCGCCCCGCCCTCAAACACCAGCAAAGCGCCCGGCGCAAACTCTGTCCAGCTTTCATTGGTTGTCAGTGGCGTGCTGACCACCACCGCCACCTTGTCGCTCGGACTGGTGTGGTCAGCAAAGTCAACGCTGACCTCTTCATCACTCAAGGTTGCATGCGCAAACGGGTGCTTGCGCTCAACGTAGTACAGGCGCTGCGAATCCGCTTTGGTCGACGCATGTGCCCACAACGCCTGGCCATTGCTGAGCAAAAAATTAAACGTGCCATGTGGCGCAATCTGGGCTGCCAGCTCGCGCAGGGTGAGCGTCAGCTCAGCCACGCTGGGCACATCGGCATGGGATTTGGCAAGCTCTTGCATGATCCAGCAAAACGCGCGCTCGCTGTCGGTTGTGCCCACCGGTTTGAAGCTGCCATGCAGGCGCGGCGCAAAGTCTTTCAAATCACCGTTGTGGGCAAACACCCAGTAGCGCCCCCACAGCTCACGCACAAAAGGATGGCAATTTTCCAGCGCCACCCGGCCCTGCGTGGCTTTTCGGATGTGCGAGATAACGTTGCGGCTTTTGATAGGGTAGCGGCTGATCAATTCGGCAACAGGCGACGAACTGGCGCTTTGGTGGTCCACAAAATGGCGCAGGCCCCTATCGCCCCTATCGTCCCCACCGCCGCCATCACCCTGACCCTGACCTTCAAAAAAAGCAATGCCCCAGCCATCGGCATGGTGGTCGGTGTTGCCGCCGCGCTGGGCAAAGCCCCGAAAGCTGAAGGTCACATCGGTTGGGGCATTGCAGTTCATGCCCAGTAACTGGCACATGGATCAGCTCCGTGGTTCAGACCACAATATGCCGCCTGTTGCCCAGTTCTCACGCTTGATGTCGGTGATGATGATGTCCACCGACTCGGGCACACCGCCCAGGATTTCAACGCTGACGCGGGTGATCTCGGCCACCAGCTTTTTCTTTTGTTCGAGGGTGCGGCCTTCCATCATTTCAACGTGGTAAGTGGGCATGTTTTTCCTTCAGTTGGATGCGTCATTGGCTGACTGGGATGAATCTATACCAACATGATAATGGCTCGGTGCAGCACTTTTCCCACTTGCCTACGCTTGCTGGCCGGGCCTACCGCTGCCACTGCGGTAACCCGGTATTTTTCAGAAACAGCGAGTGCCTGACCTGAACGAAGTACACGCCGGATACGCTGTACCAGCCCAGGCACCCCGAGGCGCAGAATTTCCTGGATTTTTTAAACGACTGGACACGCCTGACAACTTTGCTCAACGAGATGTCGCGCAGCATGGGGCAGCCAGATTTTTATCCCTTTGTGCTGCCGCATGAGGTCATTGCCAAGCTGCATTTCATCCATCTGCTGGTAACGTCAGGCAGCTGGATGCAACAAAACAATGAACGAGACAATGCCGGGCGACCAGAAGGCCTTGCGGCCTTGGCGACTTGGGGGTCTGCTACGCAGGTTTTCGCAGCAGTCACCTCTGCCACAGCACCGAGCGCCTGAGCCACCACGCCTTGGGGGTCCGCTGGCCTGAACACGCGCTGGGCGATGATTTTTTCGCAACTGCGCTAATCGGTTTTACATGGCTATAAACTCAAGCTCATGAATTGGCAAGAATTTATCACCCTCCTACTGCTGAGCACTGCCGCCAGCTTTACCCCTGGCCCCAACACGACGCTGTCAACCGCACTGGCCGCCAACTACGGGCTGAAGCGGGCGATGAAATTTGTTTTTGCAGTGCCCGTCGGATGGGGCGTACTGTTTACGCTCTGCGCGGCAGGCCTCGGCGCGCTGGTGGTGCAAGTGCCGGTGCTCCGGCAAGCCATCACATGGCTAGGCTGCGGCTACCTGCTGTGGCTGGCCTGGCGCCTTGCCAATACGCGAACATTCTCCCAGGTAAATACCAAGCGCCTGGACATCACGTTCTGGCAGGGCGTGATGCTTCAATTTTTAAACATCAAAGCGTGGATGCTGGCTCTCACCGTGGTGGCGGGCTGGCTGGCCGGGCGGCCTGATGGGTCGCTGCGTTTTGCGCAAATTTTGCCCCTGATGCTGCTGTTTGGTTTCGCCAGCAATCTGGCCTACGCGCTGGTCGGATCGCTGCTGCGTGACTGGTTGGCGCAAAACAGTCGCCTGCTGTGGTTCAACCGTCTGATGGCGACCGCCTTGGTGGCCACCGCCGTGTGGATGTTTTTCTTATGAACCTTAGGGATGCTCTGCATAACCCCATGCGATGTGTGCAGAGCATCCCTAGCTCAAAAGGCTTGTGGTTGGGTCTGCTGGGCATTGTGATTTTTTCGGTCACCCTGCCCATGACACGGCTGGCTGTGGGTACGCCTGACGCGCCGCAAATGTCAGGCCTATTCATTGCGATGGGCCGAGCCGTGGTTGCTGCTGGATTGTCTATAGCTCTGCTACTTTTGACCCGTGCGCCCTGGCCTGCGCAGCGCGACTGGGCGCCCTTGGCTATCACTGCAGCTGGTGTGGTGTTCGGTTTTCCGCTGTTCACGTCGATTGCCATGCGCTACGTGGAGGCCATGCACGCCAGCGTGATTGTGGGCGTGCTGCCGCTGGCCACCGCCGCTGTGGGCGCGCTGCTGCACCGCCAGCGGCCGTCGATTGGGTTTTGGTTGTGCGCGGCTTTGGGCAGTGCGCTGGTGGTGGTGTTTGCGGTGTTGCGCTCGGGCAGTTCAGGCTTGAACATCAGCTTTGCCGACTTGTTGCTGTTAGCAGCCATGGGCAGCGCGGCGGTAGGCTACTGCTACGGCGGCCGACTGGCGCAGCACATGCGTGCGGAGCATGTGATTTGTTGGGCGCTGATTATTTCTTTGCCCATTACGCTTCCTTTGAGCGTGTATGCCTGGCCAGCACAGGCCATCAAGCCCGCGGCTTGGTGGGGGTTTGGCTATGTGGCGGTGTTCTCCATGTGGCTGGGCTTGTTTGCCTGGTATCGCGGGCTTGCGCTGGGCGGCACGGTACGAGTGAGCCAGGTACAACTGGTGCAGCCGTTTTTGTCAATGCTGTTTGCGATTCCGCTGCTGGGCGAGAACCTGGATGCAGTAACGGTGGGTTTTGGTTTGGCGGTCATTGCCACTGTTTTTCTCAGCAAAAAGATGCCTGTGGGAAATCCAATCGGCGCATCAAAATAAAACCAAAAGGCATATTTTTATGAAAGTCTCCATCCACCAAGCCCTGGCTCGTTTGCCCGCCGGCCGCACAGCACAAATCATCATCAACGAACAGCGCTTTGACGCCGCGCCAGGCGATGCATTTTTTGTAGCTGCCGGGGTGGCCCACAAGTTTGAAAACTTTAGCAGCGACTTTGCAACGTGGGTCGTTTTTTATGGCCCGCCAGGTGGTGAGCAATGACACACGCAGTGGATCTGACGACTTTTATGTGGTTCACTGGCCGCTAAAACTTGATTTTTTACAAGAGGCAATGACATGAGCAAACTTCAAATCTGGGGCCGCATGAGCTCCATCAATGTTAAAAAAGTTGTGTGGATGGCACAAGAACTGGGGATTGACTTTGAACGCCATGAAGCCGGTGGCGTACATGGCGTGGTCAAAACGCCTGCGTACATCGCGCTCAACCCGAACTCACAAATTCCTGTCATTGAAGATGGTGGTTACGTGTTGTGGGAATCGAATGTCATCACCCGCTACTTGTCAGCCAAGCATTCACCAGGCAATCTTTACCCGACCGACTTGCAAGAGCGTTTTGACGCCGAGCGCTGGATGGAATGGCAACAAACCATGGCCAACCCGGCCAGCCGCAACGGCTTTTGGCATTTGATTCGTTTGCCTGCTGATCAACGTGACCCGGCCTTGATTGCGCAGTCGAATGCTGCTGTTGAGC
>JAYVPR010000344.1:0-4703 GCA_043757245.1 Polaromonas sp.
CGCATCCCAATATCTGGATATTGGGTAAGAAAATGGCGAAAAATAGACCGCTGCGGTCGATTTGCAGCCGACGATTCTTAAGTCCGACAGGCTGCTAGCAGCTTAATTTTAGGCGGGGCTTGATCGCAGCCCGTAAGTCTTACCCAATACAAACAGGTATTCGGCACGCAAAATAGCGGCACCCTTTTCCCCCGTGAAGGTAAAACCCAGCACAGCAACGCTATCGCCAGGTTTGATCTCAGCAACGTTCCAAGCCTGAACACGGCTGAGCGGTGCCAGCTCAATTTCCCAACGCTTGTCCTGCCGCGTGGGTGCCACCGCTTTGGCCAACAAAGCCTTGCCATCCACCGGGGCAGTTTGTGCAGGCAGTGCTCGCTGCGCTAGGTCGGCGGGTAATCTCATAGCGGCGGGCAAGTCGATCAACAGCTCGACATGCGGATTTTGCCAGACGGACTTGACCACCTTGCCCTCCAAGTAAATCGGCCTGTCCTGGTCAAAACTGCTCCAGCCGTGGTGCGCCGAAGCAGGCAAATAGAAACCAGCCGCAGACAAAGCTGCAGAAATTTTCAATACGTCACGTCTTTTCATTTACAACTCCTTCGGGTTTAAACATAAGCAATCCAGCGGCCGCAAGTAATAACTGCCAGCCAGATCAAAGTAGACACAACCATCTGCCACCGTGCTGTCGCATCCAGCTTTTCAAGCGATGCCCGTCCATGAAACCAGGCGGCGTTGCATCCAGCCAGCATCAACAAAATCATCTTCAGCGTAAAAGCGCGGTTTGTCAAAAGTTCAGCCGCCTGCGACGCAAACATCAGCAAGCCCGTCAGCGCAGCCAGTGAAAACCCGACCCCCGCAATCCCCCGGTTCAAACTCGCCAGAGCTTTCACATCCAGCAAGGCGCCTCGCCCAAATACCCGCATCTCCAGCAAAACCAGATTACCCAACAACAGCGCAATACCGCAAATATGCAAGACCTCAAGCGCAGGGTAAGCCCAAACGCTGGACTTGAGGGTGGCAAAAAAATTCATGCCATCAGGCCCATCAACTTGAGCATCAAATCAATACGTGCCTTGACCGGGCTCAAACCGTTTGAAGAAGGAAAGCTGTCATCCACGCGCGGCAGTACCCTGCCCTGTGTGCAGCGCGTTGACCGAATAATCTGAACACCTTGAGCCTGCGCTCTCAGCAAAGCGGCCTGTAGCGACTGGTGTACCGTGCCGTTACCTGTACCCGCCACAACCAGCCCATGCACGCCTTGAGCAACCAATGCGTCGACCAGCGCACCGCTTGCGCCCGCGTAATTCATGACAATTTCAACCTTGGGCCAGGATTTGACCTGATTTAAAGTTGCTATGTTTTCAGTAGCACTACGCCCTTTAAAATATGAGGATTTAGGCCAATTTCGAGCCAAAATCAGGTTATTCTCCTCGATGTACCCTATAGCGCCGGAATCACCCGAGCCAAAAGCATTGAGCTGATACGTGTGGATTTTCTGCACATCCAGTGCGCCGTGTATGACGCCGCTACAAACCACCACAACGCCATGCGCACCTTCGTGCCTGGCCACTGCAGTAGCGTCCAGAATGTTCTGCGGCCCATCAGGCACCAAAGCACTTGCTGGCCGCATGGCGCAGGTCAGTGCCACCGGCTTGTCAGGGTTTAAAACTGACTGCAAAAAGTAGGCGGTTTCTTCCAGTGTGTCCGTGCCATGGGTAATCACCACACCTTGCACGTCGCTTTGCACCAAATGATGTTGAAGACGGTTGGCAAGTGCAGCCCAGACCTCAAAAGACATGTCCTTGCTGTCAATTTGCGCAATTTGTTCAGTTTCGACCTCGCCGTTCAGGGATCCGATATGACTCACGAGCTGCGAAACACCCACCTGACCAGCGGTGTAATCAATGTTGTTGGAAGCGTCACCCGCCATGCCGGCAATCGTCCCGCCCGTGCCCAAAATCACGATTTTTTTGTGGTGCATCTGATAAATACTTTAAAAATAACTTGCAATTGGTAAAAAGCTGGCTAAAAATACAGTTGCTGGATATTAAAACAGCTCGCCTGTTTATCTATCCACCGATATAGCACTTTCAGCGAAAGATTGGCAACCATGAGCACTTTGAATCACTTCTCGAACATGTCTTCCAGCAGGTCTTTAAATGTATCGCCTGAAGGCCCAAAACTGACGGCACGCCAGCAACAGATTTTCGAGTTGATACAGCGCGCCATTGCCCAAACGGGCTCTCCACCCACCCGGGCTGAAATCGCCAACGAACTTGGGTTTAAGTCCGCTAACGCTGCTGAAGAGCACCTGCAGGCGCTGGCCCGTAAAGGCGTGATTGAGCTGGTTAGCGGTACCTCGCGCGGCATTCGCTTGCGTGCGGGAGACATGCGCAGTGTGAATGAGTCCCGCCTCCATCAGTTTTCCCTGCCGTTGCAAAGCCTGGCCCAACTCGTCCTGCCGCTGGTGGGACGGGTTGCAGCTGGCAGTCCGATTCTTGCGCAGGAACACATTGAGCAAAGCTATACCTTTGAAGCCAGCATGTTTCAAAAGCAACCTGATTACCTACTTAAGGTACGCGGTATGAGCATGCGCAATATTGGCATCATGGACGGTGATTTGCTGGCCGTCAAACAAGCCAAAGAAGCGAGAAATGGGCAAATCGTGGTGGCGCGCCTGGGCGATGAGGTCACCGTCAAGCGTTACAGGCGTACCAACGACCTGATCGAATTGCTGCCGGAAAATCCGGACTTTAAAACCATCGTGATTGAGCCAGGCGAGCCTTTCGAGCTCGAAGGACTTGCTGTAGGGCTGATCAGAAACACAATGTTGAACTGAAAAATCTGACCACGCAACAGGTGGCGGGCGTTTGGCTTGAGACGTAAATAGGCCAACACCCTGTTGCATCGGTTTTTGCAGCTATCCGGCTGTATCGCAATCCTGCTTGTAAAAATCGAGGCGCAAGTCTCTTTCAATTCAGGAGTTCATGATGGGAATCGTTAGTTTTTCACCCTTGTTTGATCGCGCCGCGGGGCTTTCCATGCTGCTGGCACCGGTTCAGGCGTTTGCAGCGCTTTTTGTACCCGCACAGCCTGCATCGGCCCCGATCCGCCATGCCGCCAGTCCAGCCTTGACTCGCCATGCCTCAGCTCTTTCATACAAAACGCACAGGTCGGGTACTGCAAAACCGGCTCAAAAAAGAACTCCTGATGTACAGGTGGAACGTTTGAAAATTGTGCACCAGTTCGAACCCGGTGCAAACCGTTCATGTGTCGGGCGATTGGTTATTTCCGGACGCATGTCCGACGTGTGCGCGGAGCTTGAGCGGATGGCCGGCTAGGCTTCTGTAGAGACTTGATTCGCAACTATTGATCCGGCCTTGCGAAGTCTGAATTCCTTTATCCGTTCGCCCTGAGCTTGGTCGTTGGGTTTCCCTGTGCCAGCCAGGCTTCGACAGGCTCAGCCCGAACGGAAACTCAATACGTCACCGGGCCGGGTCTATAAACCGCAACCAAGTCACTTGACCTGGATCAGTTCGCGAATTTTTAAAAAACCAGAAACTTGCAGGCACAATATTGGCATGAATATTGTGATCCTCGACGACTACCAAGATGCGGTGCGAAAGCTGGCTTGCGCTGCCAAGCTGGATGCCTATCCTGCCAAGGTCTACACCAATACTGTCAAGGGTATTGGCCAGCTCTCGGTCAGACTAAAAGACGCTGATGTGATTGTGCTCATCCGTGAGCGAACGCACATGAACCGGCAGTTGATTGAAAAGCTGCCAAAACTCAAAATGATTGCCCAGACAGGCCGCGTCGGTTCACACATCGATGTGGGTGCGTGTACCGAACGGGGCGTGGTGGTGGCTGAAGGTGTTGGCTCGCCAACTGCGCCCGCCGAGTTGACGTGGGCATTGATCATGGCCGCCGCACGGCGTATTCCGCACTACGTTGCTCACCTCAAGCACGGCGCCTGGCAACAGGCAGGCCTGAAATCGGCATCAATGCCCGCCAACTTTGGGCTGGGTACTGTTCTTAATGGCAAAACGCTGGGCATCTGGAGCTACGGCAAAATCGGCAAAATTTTGGCGGGCTATGGCCAGGCTTTTGGCATGCGGGTGCTCGTGTGGGGGCGCGAAGAATCAAGACAACAGGCAGCGCAAGACGGTCTGCAAGTGGCTAACAGCAAAGCAGAACTTTTTGAACAAAGCGATGTGTTGAGCTTGCACCTACGCCTGTTAGATGAGACGCGCGGCATCGTCACGCTGGATGATCTTTCCAGCATGAAACCAACCGCTCTTTTAGTCAACACCTCGCGTGCTGAACTGATTGAACCGGAAGCCCTGCTTTCGGCGCTCAATCGGGGCAGGCCTGGGCTAGCTGCTGTCGATGTATTTGAGTCAGAACCCATCTTGCAGGGGCATGCCCTGCTCAGACTTGAAAACTGTATTTGCACACCGCACATCGGCTATGTTGAGCAGGACAGCTACGAAATGTATTTCAGCGCAGCGTTCGACAATGTGATCAACTTCATCAGAGGCACACCCACTAACATCGTCAATCCTGGCGCATTACAGGTACGCCGTTGATGCTTTGGAAAAATTTAACCCTAGGGAAACGCAGATTTATTCACTGAATTTGACAACACCGCCAGGGTATCAAACGTTAAGGGGTGGTAGCCAATATCTGAACCCAAAGATGAA
>JAYVPR010000345.1:0-4690 GCA_043757245.1 Polaromonas sp.
TGAGTTTCCGTTCGGGCTGAGCCTGTCGAAGCCTGGCTAGCACAGGGAAACCCTTCGACCAAGCTCAGGGCGAACGGATAAAGGAATTCAGACTTCACAGGGCCGGATCAATAATTGGCGCGGGCCGGTGCGGTAACTGCTACAATTTTGAGAGCTGGTTTGACAACTTGGGCAACCGCCGCACTGGCAGCACTGGCAGTTGTAGAGCTCTGACTTGCAGCGCCATTGATAGATGTCAGCAGCCCCACCATATCTGCCGCCATGCGCGGCTTGCCAATCGGCGCTGCGGCCAGACCTTTTTGCACCGCCAGCATGTCTTCTTCGTTGGGGTATTGGCCCATCAGCACGTAGTCAAATACCCGCCGCGCAATTGGCGCGGCGTGAGCGGCACCGAAGCCGGCGTTTTCAACCACCACCGCCAATGCAATTTTTGGGTTGTCAGCTGGTGCAAACGCCATATACAGCGCGTGGTCACGCTGGAATTCTTCGAGCTTTTTGCCGTCGTACTTGTCTTTTTGACCAATCGTGACCGCTTGCGCCGTGCCGGTTTTACCGCCTGACAAATAGCCCGCACCGGCAAACACCCGTGCCGACGTGCCCTCCTGCGTCACACCAACCAGAGCCCGGCGAATCAGCTCAACATTCTCAGGCTTGTAGCCCAAATCTTGCGGCGGTTGAGCTGCCAGCGGCCGCATCTCCCGTGTCACAGAGTCTTGCGTGCCAATCACCAGGCGCGGCTTGTGTTTGATACCGTTGTTGGCCAGTATCGCCGTGGCCTGCGCCAGCTGCAGCATGGTGAAGGTGTTGTAGCCCTGGCCAATGCCAAGCGAAATTGTTTCACCGGGATACCAGCGCTGCTGCTCGGCTTTTTTGTAGGCCTTCTTCTTCCACTCCTGGCTAGGCAGCACGCCGCGCACTTCGCCGTTGATGTCGATGCCTGTGATTTGCCCAAAACCGAGCGGCTTCATGAAGTCGTGCATGGCATCCACCCCGAGCTCGTTGGCCAGCGAGTAATAGTACACATTGCTTGATTTGACAATCGACCGATACATGTCGACCGGCCCGAGGCCAATGTCGCCGTGGCTGCGAAAAGTGTGGCCGCCAAAGGTGTAATTGGCGTTGTCGTTGATGACGACATTGCCTGCGCGTTTGCCGGTTTGCAGCGCCGCCAAAGCCATGAACGGTTTGTAAGTTGAGCCCGGCGGGTAGGTGCCGCGCAACGCCCGGTTGAGCAGCGGCTTGTCCAGCGACTCACTGAGCAACTGCCAGCTCTCGGTGTCAATACCATCCACAAACAGGTTCGGGTCAAACGTTGGTTTGCTGACGAATGCCAGTACATCACCGGTTTGGGGGTCTAGTGCTACCAGCGCCCCGCGCCGGTCGCCAAACATGTCTTCGACCAGTTTTTGCAGCTTGATGTCGAGTGACAGCATGACGGTACTGCCAGGCGTGGCGGGGCTGGTGGCCAGCTTGCGCACCGCGCGGCCACCGGCAGAGGTCTCCACCCGATCTACGCCCGTGGTGCCGTGCAGTTGCTGCTCAAAAGCTTGCTCTACGCCCAGCTTGCCGATGTAGTCTGTGCCCCGGTAATTGCCTTCGTCTTCACTGCCGTCAATGGCTTCTTTCTCGGCCTGATTGATGCGGCCGATGTAGCCCACCACGTGACTGCCCAGCTCGCCATACGGGTAGCTGCGAAACAGCCGGGCTTTGATGTCCACACCTGGAAAACGAAAACGCTGCGCCGCAAAACGCGCCACTTCTTCATCTGTCAGGCGGGTGCGGATGGGCAGAGACTCAAAGTTTTTGGACTCTTCACGCAGGCGTTTGAAGCGGCGCTTGTCACGCAGATGAATGTCCACCACCGTCCCCAGTGCAGCAATGGTTTCCTCCAGATTGGCCACTTTTGACGGCGTGATTTCCAGTGTGTAGGCCGAATAATTGGTGGCCAGCACCACGCCGTTGCGGTCCAGTATCAACCCCCGGTTGGGCACGATGGGCACGACCGCTGTGCGGTTACTTTCAGCCTGCTCGTCCAGATCGGCATGACGGTAAACCTGCAAATAAACCAACCGCGCGGCCAGCAGCGCAAACGCAAACAGCACCGCTAAAACGGCGATGAAAACCCGCGCGCGAAAGCGCGACAGGTCGGCTTCGACGTCACGCAGTTCAGTCATCGGTATTCATATTCAAAGGGGGCGGTTTTCATCTGGGTTTGGCGCTCTGCGTTGTGGCACCAGCAGCAAAACGCTGACAACAGGCCACAGCAGGGACTCCATCAGGGGTGCCAGCAAAATAAACCAGCCCGGGAAAGTGCCCCCGCCTATCAGGCGAATGACCAGCTCCACCCCATGCGCCGCTGCAAACAATGGCAGTACCTGCAGCGCCTGCGACGGCACTGAAAACCACAGCAGACGGCGGTGAATCATGGTGGCAAAAAAGCTCAGTGCGGTGTAACTCAGCGCGTGCTGGCCCAACAAGGACGATTGATGCACATCCATGCCCAAACCAAACATGAAGGCCAGGCCAATACCCACACGCAGCGGCTGATGAACGTTCCAGAACACCAGCACCACCGCCATGAAGTCCGGCATCCAGGGCACACGCCCTAGCGGCAGCATGTTCAGCAGCAGCGCAGCGATCAGGCTGGCCCAGATAAAGAGTGGATTAGCTGGCAGCAGCAGTGGCTGGCCTGATCGCATGATCATGTTAAGCATCCCTTCATGGTCATTTATTCACTCGTTTTTTAGGCGTAACTATTGCCTCAGTCGTGGCTGGGCGGGGAGGAATTTGCGCCGATACCGGCTTGACCACAATGACATGGCGCGCACCCGTCACAAGCGCCTCTGGGGTGCAATAAATCTTGGCGAAAGCCGATTCGGCGCGGCGCTCAATCTTGCTGATTTTGGCTACAGGCAAACCAGGCGGATACACCCCGTCCACCCCGCTGGTGGTGAGCAAGTCGCCCTCCTTTACATCCGAATTGCTGCCCATAAAGCGCAGTTCCAGCCCGCTACCAGATGCGCTTGGGTCACCATACGCCACACTTCGCGCCCCGGTGCGCACATTCAGCACCGGGATGGCCAGCTCGCGGTCGATCACCAACGTGACCTCACTGACCAGTGGATGTACGCGTGTGATTTGGCCCAGCACGCCTGATTCATCCAGCACCGGCGAGCCAACTTCAACGCTTTGCAGCAGGCCCTTGTCAATGATAATTTTGCGGGTGTAGGGGTCGGCTGCGTCGTACAGCACTTCAGCCGCCATGACTGATGTGGCAAGGTGCTCACGCAGGCTTAGAACTTTGCGCAGTCGGTTGTTTTCCAGCAAGAGCTGCTCGACTTGCCCAGCCCGCAGTGATTGCAAGGCGAGTTTTTTGGCGGCTTGCTCACTGCTCGAATTGGCCTGGCTCAAGCCTGTGAAGTAAGCCGCGCTGCCTTGCACGGCGCGCACCGGTTGCAAGGCCAGCCACTGCACCGGGTAGAGCGCAGTGGCCAACACGGCGCGCACAGGCTGGGTAATGCGAAAGCGCACATCGGCGACCATTAAAAACAGCGACAGCGCGCTGAAAAACATCAACTTGGAGAGGGCAGACGGCCCCTGTTTAAAAAAGGGCGGTGGGGAGCGGTCAAGGGTTCCTAAAGGCATGTCTTGCTACCGCTCCGGGGCAACTCAAAAGTGGCGTGCGTTGGGGCGCTTATTCCGACGTAAAAATCGAACCCATACGGTCCATACGCTCCAGCGCCATGCCGCAACCGCGCACCACGCAGGTCAGCGGCTCTTCAGCCACCAGCACCGGCAGGCCGGTTTCTTCGGCCAGCAAACGGTCCAGATCACGCAGCAGTGCGCCACCGCCGGTCAGCATCATGCCGCGGTCAGCAATGTCTGCGCCGAGCTCAGGCGGGGTTTGCTCCAGCGCGTTTTTGACGGCGCTGACGATGTTATTCAGTGGGTCAGTCAGCGCTTCGAGAATTTCATTGCTGGAGATGGTGAAGCTGCGCGGCACGCCTTCAGACAGATTGCGGCCCTTGACTTCCATCTCTTTAACTTCAGAACCCGGAAAGGCAGAACCGATGTTTTTCTTGATGGCTTCAGCCGTGGGCTCGCCAATCAACATACCGTAGTTGCGGCGAATGTAGTTGATGATGGCTTCGTCAAAACGGTCGCCACCCACGCGTACGCTGCCTTTATAGACCATGCCGCCCAGCGATATCACACCGACTTCTGTGGTGCCGCCACCGATATCGACGACCATCGAGCCACTTGCCTCGCTGACGGGCAAGCCTGCGCCTATCGCTGCGGCCATCGGCTCTTCGATCAAATACACATCGCGTGCGCCAGCACCCAGGGCGCTTTCGCGAATGGCGCGGCGCTCGACCTGGGTCGAACCACAAGGCACGCAAATAATGATGCGCGGGCTGGGCTTAAAAAAGCTACGCGGATGCACCATTTTGATGAACTGTTTGAGCATTTGCTCGGTCACCGTAAAGTCGGCAATCACGCCGTCTTTCATCGGGCGAATCGCCTCAATGTTGCCAGGCACTTTTCCCAGCATGGCTTTGGCTTCACGACCCACAGCCTGAATAGTTTTACGACCTTGCGGGCCGCCTTCGTGGCGAATGGCAACAACGGAGGGCTCATCGAGCACAATGCCGCGGTCGCGTACATAAATCAGGGTGTTGGCGGTGCCAAG
>JAYVPR010000346.1:0-4677 GCA_043757245.1 Polaromonas sp.
GCTTATGCCGGACTCAAATTGATTGCCATTTAATTTCACCATGTACCAATACACAGAATTCGACCGCCAGTTCGTCAAAGCCAGAGCCAACCAGTACCGCGACCAGTTCACGCGCTGGCAAGCCGGTCAATTGCCTGAAGACGAGTTTCGCCCGCTACGCCTGCAAAACGGCTGGTATGTGCAGCGCTACGCGCCTATGCTGCGGGTGGCCGTACCTTATGGTGAACTTGACACCGCGCAGCTGCGCGTGCTGGCGAAAATCGCTCGTGACTACGACCAGCCGAATGAGGCGCTGTTCAATGACGCGCAAAGCGCCCAGGACAAGCTGGGCGACATTCCCTTGCGCGGCAAGTTATCGGGTAAATCTGTCAAAACCAACCTGACCAAAGGTTACGGACACTTCACGACACGTCAAAACGTGCAGTACAACTGGATTCCGCTAGACAAATCAGCCGATGTGATGGACTTGCTGGCCAGCGTCAACATGCACGGCATTCAAACCAGTGGCAACTGCATCCGAAACATTACCAGTGACGAGCGCGCTGGCATTGCAGCAGATGAGGTGGCCGACCCGCGCCCGTTTGCTGAAATCATGCGCCAGTGGAGCACGCTGCACCCTGAATTTGCTTTTTTGCCGCGCAAATTCAAAATTGCTATTACCGGCGCTTTAGAAGATCGCGCTGCCACCGCCTGGCACGACGTGGGCCTGCACATGCTCAAAAGCAGCGATGGATTATTGGGTTTTAAGGTGCTGGTCGGTGGCGGCATGGGCCGTACGCCGATTCTGGCCAGTACGATTCGTGAGTTTTTGCCGTGGCACCAGATTCTGAATTACCTGGAAGCCATCGTTCGCGCTTACAACCGCTTTGGCCGCCGCGATAATATTTATAAAGCCCGCATCAAGATTTTGGTCAAGGCTGAAGGCCAGTCATTTGTGGACCAGGTCGAGGCCGAATACAAAGACATCATCGAGATCGACGGTGCGCCGCACACCATCACCCAGGCCGAGCTGGATCGTGTATCGGCCTCATTTGTTGCGCCCGACCTGACCTGCAACCGCAGCGATGCGGAAACAAAAATAGCCAACATTCTGCGCGCTGCGGCTGAAGACGATGTGGAGTTTGGCCGCTGGTTGCAGCAAAACGTTGCACCGCATAAAAACGCTGATTTACGCATCGTCACTTTATCGTTCAAGCGCCTGGGTCAGGCGCCTGGCGACGCAACGGCTGACCAGCTCGATCTGGCCGCAGACCTGGCAGACCACTATTCAGCGGGTGAAGTCCGCGTGACGCATGACCAAAACCTGGTGCTGCCCTGGGTACGCTGCGACCAGTTGCCCGAGCTCTGGAAGGCCGCGCGCAAAGCCGGTTTTGCACGACCCAACATTCGCCTGCTGACCGACATGATTGCCTGCCCCGGCGGTGACTTTTGCAGCCTTGCGAATGCTCGCTCACTGCCGCTGGCTGAAGCCATCACGCGCCGCTACCAAGATCTGGATGAACTGCATGACCTGGGTGAGATTGACCTGCACATCAGCGGCTGCATCAACTCTTGCGGTCACCATCACAGCGGCCATATCGGTATTTTGGGTGTCGACAAAGACGGCAAGGAGTGGTACCAGATCACCCTGGGCGGCTCTGATGGCTCCAAGCTGTCGGGCACGCCTGCGCTGGGCAAAGTGGTTGGCCCGTCGTTTTCAGCGGCTGAAGTACCCGATGTGATTGAGGCGGTGCTGGATGTGTACCGCGAACAGCGCCTGGCAAGCCAGTCAGAAACTTTCATTGCTGCGCTGCGACGCCTGGGCTTAGAGCCTTTCAAGTTGGCAGCCAATGGCGCACGCCACCCCGCTCAACAAGAAGAAACAGTTTGATGACTATGAAATTAATAGCTGCTTGCGCTCGAATTGATTGGGCTACGGGTCAAAATGACGCCTTAAAAAACATCAAAATCGCCAATTCTGACGATCCACGCGAGGTTTCTCTGGCTGGGGTTGAATGCATTGAGCTGAACTTCCCCAAGTTCACCGACGGCCGCGCTTTCAGCCAGGCGTTTTTGCTCAGCCGTCGGCTCGGTTTTAAAGGCGCGATTGTGGCCACGGGCGACGTGCTGATTGACCAGCTCGCGCAAATGCAGCGAAGTGGTTTTACTACAGCCGTGCTGCGTGATGATCAGCCGATGGATGTCGCCGAGCGCGTGCTTGCCGCCTACCCTGGCTTCGATGTGGGTGCGTACCAGGGCGATGCTGTGCGACCAGCGCCGCATTTTGTGGAGGCTTGAACATGTCAGCCATTTCCCTTTACGCCAAACCCTCCGCCACCTTTGCACAGAAGCTTGAGGCCAGCAAAGCGCTGCTGCTGTCCGCTGCAGCGCAATACAGCCCAATCACTCAGGCATCCAGCCTGGGCGCAGAAGACATGGTCGTCACTCACCTGATCGCCGAGACGGGCATTGCATCCAGCATCTTCGTGCTGGACACACACATGCTGCATGACGAAACACTGGCGCTGATTGGCAAGCTGGAAGATCGCTACAGCGTCAAGGTCGATGTTTATCAGCCTGATGCAGCAGTAGCCGAGCAGTTCGTCGCCACCAACGGCAAAGACGCGATGTACAAAAGCCTTGAGCTACGCAAAGCCTGCTGTGACTTTCGCAAAATGGTGCCACTAGAACGCGCCTTGGCAGGCAAAAAAGCCTGGATCACCGGGCTGCGCCGCGAGCAGTCCAATGCCCGGTCTGAAGTGCATGCCATTGAGATGGGTGAAGAGCGCGCCAAGATCAACCCACTGGCCGACTGGACGAATGGCGATGTGTGGCACTTTATTGCCATCAACAACATCCCCTACAACCCGCTACATGACGCGTTTTTCCCGAGTATCGGCTGCGCGCCATGCACCCGCGCTGTAACGCTGGGTGAAGACTTTCGCTCAGGGCGCTGGTGGTGGGAACAAGCCAGCGCCAAAGAGTGCGGCCTGCATGCAGCCGAAGAACTACCCGCGTTTGAATCCCTGTCCAAAATCAAAATAACAGAAATCACCGCATGAACGCCAGAGCCAACCATTCGCTTAAATCTATCGATTCATCCACGGTTTTAAGCAACGCACACCTGGATGCACTAGAAGAAGAAGCGATCTTCATCCTGCGTGAAGTGGCCGCCACATTTGAACGCCCCACCCTGTTGTTTTCAGGCGGCAAAGATTCATTGGTGCTTCTCAAATGTGCTGAAAAAGCCTTCGGCGCGGGCAACATTCCCTACCCACTGTTGATGATTGACACGGGTCACAACTTCTCGGAAGTGACCGACTTCCGCGACTACCGCGCCAAGCAACTGGGTGCCAACCTGATTGTGCGCAGTGTTGAAGATTCCATGGCGCGCGGCACCGTGCGGCTGGCGCACCCCGGCGAGTCGCGCAACGTGCACCAGTCGGTCACGCTGCTAGAGGCCATTGACGAGTTTCGCTTTGACGCCCTCATAGGTGGCGCACGTCGTGATGAAGAAAAAGCACGTGCCAAAGAGCGTATTTTTTCGCACCGCGACGCCTTTGGCCAGTGGCAACCCAAGGCCCAACGCCCTGAGCTGTGGACGCTGTTCAACACCCGTATTCAGCCGGGCGAGCACTTTCGCGTCTTCCCGATCAGCAACTGGACCGAACTTGATGTATGGCAATACATTGACCGCGAAAACATCGAGCTGCCATCGCTGTATTACGCACATCAGCGCAAGGTGGTGGAGCGCAAGGGTCTGCTGGTTCCGATCACTGAACTCACACCACTCAAAGAGGGTGAAACCGCTGTTGAAAAAACCGTCCGTTTTCGTACCGTGGGCGACATCACCTGCACCTGCCCGGTCAGCAGCCCGGCCCTGAATGCCGCGGATGTGGTGCTGGAAACCCTGGCCGCTGACGTGAGCGAGCGCGGCGCAACCCGCATGGACGACAAAACGTCGGATGCGTCGATGGAAAAACGCAAAAAAGAAGGCTATTTCTGATGAGTACCGCTATTCAAACCGTTCTTCAAACCGCAGTTCAGACCGTTCGTCCTGAGCCTGTCGAAGGATCTGCTCAAGACAGCCAACAAGACACCCGCGCCGCCCTGCGCTTCGTCACCTGCGGCAGCGTTGACGACGGCAAGAGCACGCTGATTGGCCGCTTGCTGGTTGACAGCAAAACCGTGCTGCAAGACCAACTGGCTGGCGTGCAACGCGGCGGGCAAACCGATTTAGCGCTGCTGACAGATGGCCTGCAGGCCGAGCGCGAACAAGGTATCACGATTGATGTGGCTTATCGCTATTTCAACACTGCTGCCCGCAAGTTCATCATTGCCGACGCACCCGGCCACGAGCAGTACACCCGCAACATGGTGACAGCTGCATCAAGCTCTGACGCAGCCGTGGTGCTGGTCGATGCCACCAAGCTCGACTGGCAATCAGCATTGCCTGAACTGTTGCCCCAAACCCGCCGCCATTCGCTGTTGGTCAATTTACTGCGTGTGCCAGCGGTTGTTTTTGCTGTTAACAAGCTTGACGCAGTGGCTAACCCGGCCCTGGCATTTGCCAACATCAGCGCAGCGCTCAACAAATTTACCAGTCACGCCGATATTCCGGTCAAGGCTATCGTGCCCGTATCGGCCCTGATCGGCTACAACGTGGTTGATCAAAACCCAGGTTGGTGCAACTACAAC
>JAYVPR010000347.1:0-4668 GCA_043757245.1 Polaromonas sp.
GCTGTCGCAGTCAACATGCTGCGTACCGGCTACAAAATCAGAAGCTAATCCATTTATTCATATGACAAGCGAAGAACTCCAATCCATCATCGCCGCAGGCTTGCCGTGCGAGCACATTGAGCTGTCGGGCGACGGCCAGCACTGGTATGCCACCATCGTCTCCAGCAGTTTTGAAGGCCAGCGCCCGATTCAACGCCACCAGAAGGTCTATGCCACTCTGGGTGGCCGCATTCAGACCAATGAGGTGCATGCGCTGTCGATGAAAACCTTCACGCCCGCCGAGTGGGCAGCTAACTCTTAAAACGCACTCTTAAAACGCACATCATGGACAAGTTACTCATCAAAGGTGGCAATACGCTGAACGGCACTGTCACCATTTCAGGCGCTAAAAACGCAGCGCTGCCCGAGCTGTGCGCCGCGTTGCTGACGGCAGACACTGTCACGCTGGAAAACGTCCCGGGCTTGCAAGACGTGTCCACCATGCTCAAGCTGATCCGGAACATGGGAGTTGACGCGGAGCGTCAAGCGGGTGTTTCGAGTACCGTCACTATCAACGCAGGCGCACTAAGTTCGCCTGAAGCGCCGTATGAGCTGGTTAAAACCATGCGAGCATCGGTGTTGGCACTTGGCCCGCTGCTCGCGCGCTTTGGCGAGGCTAAGGTGTCGTTGCCCGGCGGCTGCGCCATTGGTTCGCGCCCGGTTGACCAGCACATCAAAGGCCTGCAGGCCATGGGTGCAGAGATTGCGGTGGCGCACGGCTACATGATTGCCAAGCTACTAAAAGGCAGAACCCGTTTGAAGGGTTGCAGCATCACGACCGACATGGTCACAGTGACGGGCACTGAAAACTTTTTGATGGCCGCAACGTTGGCCGAAGGCGAAACAATTTTAGAAAACGCTGCGCAAGAACCGGAGATTGGCGACCTGGCTGAAATGCTCATCAAAATGGGTGCAAAAATTGAAGGCCACGGCACGCGCCGTATTCGTATTCAGGGCGTTGAGCGTTTGCATGGCTGTACCCACCAAGTGGTGGCTGACCGCATTGAGGCAGGCACCTTCTTGTGCGCAGTAGCTGCCACCGGGGGTGATGTGACGCTATTGCACGGCCGTGCCGACCATCTGGATGCACTGCTAGACAAGCTGCGTGAAGCTGGCGCCGTTGTCACGGCCATTGAAGGCGGAATCCATATCAAATCGCAAGGCCGACTGAAAGCCCAGTCGTTTCGTACCACTGAGTACCCCGGCTTTGCCACGGACATGCAGGCGCAATTCATGGCGCTGAATGCGGTGTCGCATGGCGCTGCAACAGTCACAGAAACCATTTTTGAGAACCGCTTCATGCACGTCAATGAAATGGTTCGCCTGGGCGCAAAAATTCAAATAGAAGGCAAAGTCGCGGTGATGGAGGGCGTTGAAAAACTGTCCGGCGCCACTGTGATGGCCACTGACTTGCGCGCATCAGCCAGCCTGGTGATTGCCGGCCTGGTGGCCAATGGTGAAACACTGATCGACCGCATCTACCACCTGGATCGTGGCTACGACCAGATGGAAGCGAAACTGCGCGGCATCGGCGCTGAGATACAGAGGGTCAAAGCATGATTACTATTGCCCTATCTAAAGGTCGCATTTTTGACGACATCCTGCCGCTGCTAAAAAGCGCCGGCATTGTCGTGCTGGATGACCCGGAAAAATCACGCAAACTGATTCTGGACACGAACCAGCCTGAGGTACGTGTGCTCCTGGTGCGCTCCACTGACGTACCGACCTATGTCCAGTACGGCGGCGCAGACATGGGCGTGGTCGGCAAAGACACGCTGCTTGAATCAGGAACACAAGGCCTGTACCAGCCGCTCGATTTGCAAATTGCCAAGTGCCGCATCAGCGTAGCTGTGCGCGAGGGCTTTAACTATGCGGCTGCCATGAAGCAGGGTTCGCGCATGACAGTCGCCACAAAATACATTGCCATTGCACGCGACTTTTTTGCATCCAAAGGCGTACACGTTGACCTGATCAAACTCTACGGCAGCATGGAGCTGGCCCCTTTGACGGGACTAGCTGACGCGATTGTGGATTTGGTATCAACCGGCAATACCCTGAAGGCCAATCACCTGATTGAAGTCGAACGCATCATGGACATCAGCTCGCACCTGGTGGTCAACCAGACGGCACTGAAATTAAAACAAGCACCGATTCGCAAAATCATTGATGCCTTTGCCTTGGCCGTTAAAAAGTAAATCAAAGAACAGATCAAAAAATGCTATGAATTTAGTAGCTTCTCCCGCACGAATTTCAACAGCATCAAGCACTTTTGAGGCTGAATTTCAGGCGCGTCTGCATTGGTCTCTTGACACCGATGCCGCCATAGAGCAACGCGTGGCAGACATTCTGGCTGATGTTAAACAGCGCGGTGATGCGGCCGTGCTTGACTACACCGCACGTTTTGATGGCCTCGAAGTTGCATCCATGAGCGCACTTGAATTGACCCAAGCTGAACTCAAAGCCGCGTTCGAAACAATACCTGCCGCCCAGCGCGATGCGCTTGTTGTCGCCGCCCAGCGCGTACGCACCTACCACCAGGCGCAAAAGAAAGCCAATGGCGAAAGCTGGAGCTACCGCGACGAACACGGCACGCTGCTCGGCCAAAAAGTCACACCACTAGACCGCGTAGGTATTTACGTACCTGGCGGCAAAGCTGCTTACCCGTCGTCGGTGTTGATGAATGCGATTCCCGCGCACGTGGCTGGTGTGGGTGAAATCATCATGGTCGTGCCCACCCCCAAGGGCGATAAGAACGCATTGGTTTTGGCGGCAGCTTACGTAGCGGGTGTGACCCGCGCCTTCACCATCGGCGGCGCGCAAGCGGTGGCTGCCCTGGCCTACGGCACGCAAACCGTGCCCAAGGTTGACAAAATCACTGGCCCCGGCAATGCCTATGTGGCAAGCGCTAAAAAGCGTGTGTTTGGTACGGTCGGCATCGACATGATTGCCGGACCATCTGAAATTTTGGTGTTGGCCGACGGTACAACACCCGCCGACTGGGTGGCGATGGACTTGTTCAGCCAGGCCGAGCATGACGAACTGGCGCAGAGTATTTTGCTCTGCCCTGATGCGGCTTATATCGACGCGGTGCAAGAAGCGATGAATCGCCTGCTGCCCAGCATGCCCAGAGCCGCCATCATCGCCAAGTCACTGACCGGCCGGGGCGCACTCATCCACACCCGCAGCATGCAAGAGGCCTGCGACATCAGTAACCGTATCGCGCCTGAACACCTGGAGGTCAGTAGCCGCGATCCACACCAGTGGGAGCCATTGCTCAAACACGCAGGCGCCATCTTCCTGGGCGCTTACACCAGCGAATCATTAGGTGACTATTGCGCTGGCCCTAACCACGTACTGCCTACCAGCGGTACCGCACGCTTTTCAAGCCCACTGGGCGTGTACGACTTTCAAAAACGCAGCAGCATCATTGAAGTCAGCGAGCAAGGCGCACAGGTGCTCGGCAAGATTGCGGCAGAGCTGGCTTACGGCGAAGGTTTGCAGGCGCATGCGCGAGCTGCAGAAATGCGGTTAAGGCCGCTCTAAATTTTTGGTTTTTCGGCGGCTGATTTCCGACGGGATTAAGGGGTAATCAGCGCTGGTGCGCATCATTTCATGAGCTACTATAAGCGGACACTCATTTAAGGAGACATCTATGCGTAACTCAATGCGCCAAGTCCTGCTTGGCTTGCTGGCTGTATTTACGGCACTGTCGGTTGGCAGCACGGCCTGGGCCCAAGATCAAGTGGTCTACCACATCGACAACGCTGAAATTCAGGCTACCAAAGGCCTGCGCAATATTCGCAACCACCTGGACGTTGCGCCCGACACGAAGATTGTGGTGGTCACCCATTCAGACGGCGTTGACTTCCTGTTTCAGGACGCTAAAGACAAAAAGAACCCCAACGTGGAATACGGCTCACTTGTCAGCGCGCTCAAGGCACGCGGCGTACGCTTTGAGGTGTGCGAAATCACACTGAAAAATCGCAACTTGAAGAAAGAGCAGTTCAGCCTGGACGCAGAGTTCACGCCCTCCGGTGTGGTTCGTGTCGGCCAGCTGCAGTCGCGGGAAAAATTCGCTTACATCAAGCCGTGATGGCAAGAGCTTTGAGTTAATTGGAGTTTGACCCAGTGGGGTAGGACGCTGAATACGCAGGCGCTATGGACAACTGGGCCACCACAGCCAACCGTATGCAAGAGCGCGCACTGCTGCGCCTGGACGACGCCCGCACCTTGCACCTGCTGGAAGCCTACGTTGTGCTCATCGCCAACACCGACCGGCTCTAGGGCAACATATCGCTGCTGCTCGACGACGACTGGGCCCTCGCCCCCGCGTACGACATGCTACCCATGCGCTACGCCCCGGTCGGTGGCGAGCTCGCGGCACGTCAGTTTGCCAACCAGCCACTGCACCCACCGCTGCTACCTTGCCCGAATGGCCACGAGTCCGTGCGTTGGCCCGCGCCTTTTGGTCAGCTGCGGCGAGCGACACCTGCATCTCAGCCGTTTTATTCCATTTCCAGATCAATACGATATGTTGTTGCTTCGTAAGCGGGTGGCGAAGTCATCTTGCTGGAATGCGCAATTCTTAAGAGCATGGTGTCCACTTCAACTCAGGTGGACACATGCACA
>JAYVPR010000348.1:0-4666 GCA_043757245.1 Polaromonas sp.
GTGCATCGACTCGCTTGCCATTGCTTTCCATTTCAAGCTGCTGCAAATAAGCTGGCAGGCGGCGCAGCGGCTGGCTGTAGGGGGCGATACTGCGGCTGCTAAAGCCGTAGAAGTTGCGGTACCAAACGTCAAGCAGTCCCAGGCGCACAGGCAGGTTTTGCGCCAGCGGCGCATAACGAAAATGCTCATCCATGGCATGCGCGCCCGCCAAGAATTCACGAAAAGCCTCGCCGCCAATCGCTATGGCAATCGGCAACCCAATTGCCGACCACAAAGAGTAACGGCCACCTACCCAATCCCAAAAGCCAAAAGTGGTGCGGATGCCAAACACGTTGGCTGCTGCAACGTTCGTCGTTAGCGCAGCGAAATGCCCACCCATGTCTTGCCCTCCCTGAGCTTCAAACCAGGCTTTAGCCGACTCGGCATTGCGCATGGTCTCTACCGTCGAGAAGGTTTTGGAGGCGATCAAAAACAATGTGCTTCGAGGTTCGCACAGCGCCAGCACGCTGGCGAGTTCCTGCCCATCCACGTTAGACACAAAATGAAACCGCTTAGTTTTGTCAGCAAACTCATGGAGCGCCAATACCGCCATTTGTGGCCCAAGGTCTGAGCCGCCAATGCCGATGTTGACGATGTCGGTCACGGCACCGTTAGCCCTAATTTGCTCGGCAAAATCCAGTATGGCGTTGAGCGTCGTTTCAACTTCAGCCTGTGTATCTGCTATTTTATTTATAGCTACTTGTTCAGATATATATTGGGTTGAAGGCGGTTTTCTTAGTAAAAAATGCATCGCAGCACGGTTTTCAGTGCTGTTGATGGCCGCGCCTGCAAACATGGCTTTGCGGTGCTGCTCCAGCCCGCATTGGCGTGCCAGCTCAAACAACAGTGACTGCGTCGCAGCATCGATCAAATTTTTTGACAAATCAGCAAACACATGCGGTGCATCCTGACTAAACCTGGCAAAACGTTGCGCATCAGTCGCAAAAGCATCCCGCAGATCAAAGGTTTTCCCCTCTGAATCAAAACGCGATTGAAGTAAAGGCCAAGCTGCAGTGCGGTCGCACCTTACACGCGTCATATTTCGCGTCATATCTCCTGTCCTATCACCTGTCCTATCACCTGTCATATCTCGCGTCATATTCGGCATCACAGCGCCAGCATCAGTTGCTCAAGTTTGATGGTGTCCGTGACAAAACCGCGAATGCCTTCAGCCAGCTTTTCAGTGGCCATCGCATCCTGGTTGAGTGCGAATCTGAAGCCTGCCTCATCAAAATTGACAGCCGGTAAATCAAGCGCCTTGGCGGCATCGGCATTCAACGCTTGCGTCAGTGGTAGGTCCGTTGTCGCCAGTTGCGCCAGCAGGTCGGGGCTGATGGTCAGCAAGTCGCAGCCAGCCAGAGCCGTAATTTGGCCGACATTGCGAAAGCTCGCGCCCATGATTTCAGTGGCCACGCCGAAGTGCTTGAAGTGCTGGTAAATGTCACGCACTGATTGCACGCCGGGGTCGTTATCAGCTTGGTTGTCGGCTTCAACCCAGGCCGCGCCGTTGGCTTTTTTGTGCCAATCGTAAATCCGCCCCACAAAGGGCGAAATCAATTGCACCTTGGCTTGCCCACACGCAACCGCTTGGCAGAAGGCAAATAGCAAAGTGAGGTTGGTATGAATCCCGCGCTGCTCCAGCTTTTCGGCGGCTTGTATGCCTTCCCAGGTGGCGGCAACTTTGATCAACACGCGGTCAATATGAATGCCCTCGGCTTCATACAGCTCAATGATTCGCTCACCACGCGTGAAGGTGGCGTTGGCATCAAAACTCAGGCGCGCGTCAATCTCGGTGGATACGCGGCCAGGGATGGTGGCCAAAATCTCGCAGCCAAAGCGCACCAGCAGCCTGTCCATCACTTCATCCAGCGCCCCGCCTTTGAATTTGTTGACCACACCAGCCATCAGTGGCTGATAGTCAGGCTTTTGCACTGCCTTCAATATCAGTGACGGGTTGGTGGTGGCATCTTGCGGTTTGAACTGCGCAAGTTGCTTGAAGTCGCCCGTATCAGCAACAACAGTGGTGAATTGTTTAAGAGCTTCAAGTTGGTTCATGACGTTTTTATCTCCGTTTTTACGAGTTACCATTATGCCAATACAATGTGAAACTTAATTACATCACAGTTACACAGCAACATGAGTTTTGACCTGATTTTGTTTGGTGGCACGGGCGATTTGGTGTGGCGCAAATTGATGCCTGCGTTGTTTCAGGCGTTTCGTCACGGCTCCTTGCCTGCGGGCGGGCGCATCGTGGGCGTGGCGCGCGATGATTTGACAGATGTGCAATACCGCGCGCTCATCCAATCGCGCTTTGATCAGGTCGAGCTGGCCAAGCGGCCCAGCGATGAAGAGTTTGCGCGCTTTGCCAGCCTGCTCAGCTACCTGCGCATGGACTTGTCAAACCCGGCGGACTATGCCAGCCTGGCAGGCAAACTCAAAGAGCGCACTGCCGAGACCGTGGTCATGTACCTGGCCACCGCACCCGGGCTGTTTGCGACGTTTTGTGAGCAAATTGCCGCTGCTGGTTTGAATGGCCCCCAGATGCGGGTGGTGCTTGAGAAACCACTGGGCCATGACCTTGCATCGAACCGCGCCATCAACGACAGCGTACGCAAGGTGTTTGACGAAAAACAAATTTTTCGTATTGACCACTACCTTGGTAAACCGTCGGTGCAAAACCTGTTTGCACTGCGCTTTGGCAACGCGCTGTTTGAACCGCTTTGGCGGCGTGAAAATATAGCGAATATTCAAATCACGATTGCTGAAGAGTTGGGTATTGAAAAACGTGGTGCGTTTTACGACAGTACCGGCGCACTGCGCGATATGGTGCAAAACCATGCGTTGCAACTGCTCTGCGCGGTGGCGATGGAGCCACCGATCAACGCCCATGCCGACGCTATTCGCGATGAAAAACTCAAAGTGTTGCGCTCGTTAAAAGTGTGGACGCCTGAAACGCTTGCTCAACATGTGGTGCGCGGCCAGTACGCCGCGGGCACGGTTGACGGTGCAAGCGTCGCTGCCTACCGCCAAGAGGCGGGCGTGGGGCCAACGAGCAATACCGAAACTTTTGTTGCGCTGCGCACCGAAATCGCCAATTGGCGCTGGGCTGGCGTGCCGTTTTATATTCGCACGGGTAAACGCCTCGCCGGGCGTTCGGCGTACATCGAGGTCAATTTCAGGCCCGCGCCACATGCTATTTTCAAATCGCCGCTGGGTGCGGCGAATCGTTTGGTGATTCACCTACAGCCCAAAGACGGGCTGGAGCTGCACTTGCTCGCCCAGGGACAAGACAATCGCCGCACCAGCAACACGCTGGCGCCCGTGCAGCTAGACCTCGACTTTGACAAACGCTTTGGCTCTGAACGCGTGGGTGCCTATGAGCGCCTGTTGCTCGACGTGATTGATGGCCGTTTGAATTTGTTTGTGCGCAGTGACGAACAAGAAGAAGCCTGGCGTTGGGTCGAGCCCATCATGCAAACCTGGGCGGCTGATGCGCAAGGCCCAAGGCCGTATGCAGCGGGAACATGGGGCCCAAGTGCTAGCAGCGCCATGATTGCAAGAGACGGCTTCTGCTGGAGTGAAGAATGTTGATTTTCAAAACCGTTCGCACTGAGCCTGTCGAAGTGCAAAATTACCAATGGTTTCGACAAGCTCAACCCGAACGGATAGTCAATGCTTGACCGTATCAAGGCCTCACTGCCATCACTCGCTCCAGCCGAGCAGCGCGTTGCCAAGCTGGTACTGGCTGACCCGCGCGCGTTTGCCAACCTGCCCATTACCGAGCTTGCTAGCCGTTCCCACGTCAGCAAACCCACGGTGGTGCGGTTTTGCCGCAGCGTGGGTTATGACGGCTTGAGTGACTTCAAGCTCAAGCTGGCTGGCAGTGTCAGTGAAGGCGTGCCTTTTATTCACCGCAGTGTGGATGTTGACGACAAAACCAGCGACGTGCTGGTCAAGGTCATTGACAACACCGTGGCGGCGTTTTTGAAATACCGCAACGACGCATCGTCATTCGCCATCCAAAAAGCGACCGACGCATTGGCCGCAACGACGACCAACGGCAAGCGGATTGAATTTTTTGGCGTCGGTAACTCTGGCATCGTCGCGCAGGACGCGCAACACAAGTTTTTTCGGCTGGGTGTCAACACCGTCGCTTACAGCGATGGGCACATGCAGGTCATGAGCGCGTCAATGATGGGGCCGGGTGACTGCGTGGTGGTGATTTCAAACTCGGGCCGTACCCGTGACCTGATGGACGCTTGCGATATTGCTCGCAACAACGGAGCAACCACCATTGTCATCACGGCCAGCGGCTCACCGCTCGCAAACATTTCCAAGCAGGCCGGGCATATTCATTTGGCGGCAGACCATCCTGAAGGCTATGACCGCTACAGCCCCATGGTGTCGCGCCTGCTGCATTTGATGATCATTGATATTTTGGCCACCTGCCTGGCACTGCGCATTGGCGCCAAGCTGCAGCCACGACTTATGGAGATGAAAAATAATTTACGCAACAAGCGCTATGCGTGATGCTTAATTCCGTTTCCAGATCGATAGGGCACTAGCAGCCTGTCGGACTTAAGTCGTCGAATGCGAAAATCGGCCCCAGCGATGGACTAGTTTTTGA
>JAYVPR010000349.1:0-4652 GCA_043757245.1 Polaromonas sp.
CAGCGGCGTGCTCGACCTGCCTTTTACGCTGTACAGCACCTTCAAGATTGAAGAGCGCTTTGGCTTTAACAAAATGACCTTTAAATTATGGTTAACCGACATGCTTAAAGGCGTGTTGGTAGGTGCGGTAATTGGCCTGCCGATAGTAGCGCTCATCTTATGGTTGATGAGCAGCGCGGGCAGCTTGTGGTGGCTATGGGCATGGGGCACCTGGATGGGTTTTAATTTACTGGTGCTGGTGCTTTACCCCACGGTGATTGCGCCGCTGTTTAACAAGTTCAAACCGCTGGATGACGAAACTCTGAAAGCCCGTGTGACCGCGCTGATGCAGCGCTGCGGCTTTGCAGCCAAGGGCTTGTTTGTGATGGACGGTAGCAAGCGATCAGCCCATGCAAATGCTTACTTCACGGGCTTTGGCGCGGCCAAGCGGGTGGTGTTTTATGACACGCTGCTCAAGCAGCTCAGCCCTGACGAGGTGGATGCGGTGCTGGCGCATGAGCTGGGGCACTTCAAACACAAGCACATCATCAAGCGTATCGTCGGCATGTTTGCGATGAGCCTTGTTGGCTTTGCGCTGCTGGGTTGGTTGTCGTCGCAGGTTTGGTTTTACACCGGCTTGGGCATTCGCCCCAATCTGAGTGGCGGTAATGACGCGCTGGCACTTCTTTTATTCATGCTGGTGATCCCGTTGTTCAGCTTTTTTATATCGCCCATCTTTGCGCAGTTTTCGCGCAAGCATGAGTTTGAAGCGGATGCCTATGCCGTTGCTCAAACCAATGGCAAGGACTTGCAAAGTGCCCTGCTCAAGCTGTACCAGGACAACGCCAGCACACTGACGCCTGACCCGGTATTCGTGAAGTTTTATTACTCGCACCCGCCAGCGTCTGAACGCTTATCCCGAATGAATTCACTGCGGCTGAACCCAACGCAAAGCACAGCATGAGCAACCCGATTCACAACAACCGCAAAGCCTTGAGCGCCACTGAAATCGTGACGCAGTTAAGCAAGCTCAATGGCGAGCAGGCACTGGGCTGGCGGTTGATAGACGGCGCGCTTGAGAAAACCTACAGCTTTAAAAACTACCACGAGACGATTGGTTTTGTGAATGCGCTGGCCTTTATTGCCAACTTCGAGAATCACCACCCCGACCTGGTGGTGAGCTACAGCAAATGCACCGTGCGTTTCAACACGCATGATGTCAACGGCATTTCAGTCAGTGACTTTTTCTGCGCGTCAAAAGTTGACGCGCTGCTAAACCAATGAGATTCATTATGAGATTCATTGTTTGAGCAAGAAAAACCACACCTCACAAAATCCCTCTGTTGGACTGCAACAGGGCTTGGTGGTCGCAGGTTTTGGCCGTCATGTGCTGGTTGAAACAGCGGACGGCCAACGCCTGATCTGCCATCCACGCGGCAAAAAAGGACAGGCACTCGTCGGTGACAACGTGCGCTGGCTGCCCAGTGAAGACGAAGGTACGATTGAAAAAATCGACGAACGCAGCAATGTCTTTTACCGCCAGGACGAGTTGCGCACCAAGTCGTTTGCGGCCAACTTGCATCAAATTCTGATCTTGATCGCAGCCGAACCTGAATTTTCTGAAAGCCAATTGACGCGCGCGCTGATCGCGGCTGAGGCAGCAGGCATCACGCCCATCATTGCGCTGAACAAAAGCGATTTGGTCGAGCCGTTTGCAAGAGCCTGGGTCAAGCTGGCACCCTACCGGGCCATGGGTTACCAGATGCTGCCGCTGGCGATCAAACCGAAGTCTGATGCTGCGGTAAATGTAGCCCAGACCAATGCGTTGATGGCTTTGCTCAAGGACAAAAAAACACTGGTGCTCGGCCCATCAGGTTCAGGCAAAAGCAGCTTGACCAACCTGCTGATTCCGGCGGCCAAGGTGCTGACGGCAGAAATTTCGCAAGCACTCAATTCCGGCAAACACACCACCACCAGCACGACGCTGTATTGGGTAGATGCCGCGCGCACCACGGCATTGATTGACTCGCCCGGGTTTCAGGAATTTGGCCTGCACCATATCGAACCGATGCATCTGGCGCAGCTGATGCCGGACTTCAAAGCGCATGCGCAAAACTGCAAGTTTTATAACTGCACGCACCTGCACGAGCCAGGTTGTGGCGTGATTTCAGAAGTTAAATCAGGCGCTGGCCCCATAAATATCGGAACAAACCGCTATCGTTTGTATAGCGAATTATTTTCAGAGTTGTCGCAAACACGTTACTAACCCAGTAATCTGGCGAGCGTCAACAGCGCCAGCAGCACCATCCACAGCACGACAGAACGCCACACCAGCCCGACAATGCTTCGAAGGTGTGCGACTTCAGGCTCACGGCCGGGCGTTCCCTGGGTCGTCGAAGCAAAGGTGCTTGTGTTTGCATCAGCTGCCAAAAAGCCTGCCGATGCATTCGCATCGAACCGGGTTTGTAATGCCTGCCCGCCCAACCGCACATTCACAGCGCCCGATGTCGCCGCCAGAATAATGCCATCGTTACGGGTTTCCAGCGTTTGCGACACGTCATTTGAAAAGCGTTGTGAGTAGTTGCGCCAGGCATCAATCGCATCTTCAAAACTGCCGACCACCGCAAACCCCAGAGAAGTAACGCGGGCGGGCACATAGTCAATCACACCCCAGGCTTGATTGGCAGCGGCTTGCAGGGCCGGGCTTGCGCCCTCGCCTGCCTCAAGCGATTTGCTTTTATGGCGCCAGTAGCGTGCTACAAATTCACTCATGCGGTAAAGCACCGCACCGACCGGCCCAAGCCCCAACGCTGCCAGCAGCGAGAACCAGCCCAGCACACCAAAAACATGCCGATGCGCAGCCAGCACTGAATACTCAATCACATGGCGCACAATTTCGCTGCGGGGCAAGTCGCTAGCGTCCACTTGCCGCCACTGTGCCAGCAATTGACGGGCGGTGTCTTCGTCGCCATCATCCAGCGCATCGCGTATGTCTGTAAAGAAATGACTGAACTGCCTGAACCCCAGCGTGACATACAAAATACCCACGCTCCAGGCAAAAGCCAGCAACGGGCTCGCGCTCCACAGCGCCCAGTGAATCAGCAACGCGCCCAAGCTTGGCAATGCAACGGCAACCCCCCAGGCTATCCAGCCGTGGTGCGGCTGCCCGGCATCGAGATGGCGACTAGTCCAACGTGCCCAGACCCTGAAACCCGCATGAATCCAGTTACCCCGCGCCAGCGGGCGGGCTTGTTCAATCAAGAGGGCAAATAAGACAGCGAAAAAGCTCATGCCAAATGATACCCCCACGACCCTACACTTCGTGTCGCTTTGTGCTCCCTTGAGGGAGCCGGTTGCGCCTGCGGCCTGGCAAGGCCAGTCCCGTAGCCCTGCCTAGTTTCGGGAGACCAATCTGGCTTTTATTTATAGTTGAAGCAGATCGGAATGCTGCAAACCCAATCAAGCACTCAGGAAGCGATACAAATTGCGCAACATGCCCGCGGTTGCGCCCCAAATGAAACGCTCTGATGATTGCCCGTTGTCTTGCAGCACAGAACCGTCCAAATAAGGCATGGACAGCCATTCGCGTATCACGCCGTCAAACTCCGCCGCGTGGCGGCGGTGGTTGGCCGGGTTCATCAGGTACGCGAGTGGCACTTCAAATACATCGGCTACTTCACCGGGGTTGGGCTGCAACACAAAACCGGGCGTAACCAGCGCCACCACTGGGGTGATGATGTAAGCCGTGCCTGTGACATAGACAGGTAATGTGCCCAGCACTTCAGTGTGGCTGCGCGGTAAACCGATTTCTTCATGCGCCTCACGCAGAGCGGTGTCGGCCGCGTCAGCGTCCGTATCATCAGTGCGGCCACCTGGCAAAGCAACCTGGCCCGAATGGGTCGACAGATTGGTTGTGCGCAATGTCAAGAGCAGCATCAGCTCATCACGCATGACCAGCGGCATCAGTACAGCAGCCGGAGCAGGCTCACGGTTTTCAAACTTCTTTTCAACGCTGTGCTCAGGTGTCCAGATCGGCGGGTTGGCAAAGCGCGTTCTCAACGCATCGGGCGTGAGGCGATCTGGTGCTACGCCTTCGAGGTGGTCATCCACCCCATGCACCGGAATACTGCGCGGATCAAACTTGGGAAGGGGTTTACTGAATTGCATCATTTATTTGCATGAAAAAAGCCACTCCTGGGAGTGGCTTTGTTCGTGGCCTCTTTAAAACGCAAGCAACAATTAAACTGCTGGCTGGGCTACTGGTTGAGCTGCTGGCTGAGCTGCTTTGGCGCCCAGTTTTTCCTTAATACGTGCCGACTTGCCGCTGCGGCTACGCAGATAGTACAACTTGGCGCGGCGCACATCACCACGGCGCTTGACTTCGATTTTGGCGATCAGTGGGCTGTAGACCTGGAAGGTACGCTCGACACCCTCGCCATTGGAGATTTTGCGAACGATGAAGCTCGAATTGAGGCCGCGATTGCGCTTGGCAATCACTACACCTTCAAAAGCCTGCATACGTTTGCGGGTGCCCTCAACCACATTAACGCTCACAATGACGGTGTCGCCAGGTGAGTAAACGGGGATGGTTTTGTTCAGGCGAGCAATTTCTTCTTGCTCTAGGATTTGAATCAGATTCATGACTATTTTCTCGCTTACTTTTTCGTTCACTT
>JAYVPR010000350.1:0-4624 GCA_043757245.1 Polaromonas sp.
GCGGCGGCACATCGCACCTGTGGATATGATTCTTTTTGAGCACCCCGTATTGTAGCTTCCGCCAAGAGTTATCCACATGTCTGCAAGACCAATCTTCTATCTTCCATCTTCAATTTTCATGCACCACAAGAGCCTGGGTAAAAGTGGTTTAGCAGATGACAACCTCAGTCACTACAACAAGTAAACAGCCTAAGTGGTTGCCAATCTTGAAAAATCAGCGATAATCATGGGTTTCCCTGATACACGGCCAGAATTTAACAGTCAGGCTTTAACAGTCGGTCAATTGGTCGAATGTGACGGGCACACTAAAAAGAGTGGGTATAAATTGATTTCATAATCGATTTATCCGAAATAAAACCGCAAGTAGCTCCCGGATTTTGTCCTGGATTTTTCAAGCAATCAGCTGGATACATCATGAAACGCACATATCAACCCTCCAAAGTCAAGCGCGCACGCACGCACGGTTTTCTCACCCGCATGAAGACCCGTGGTGGCCGCGCAGTGATCGCTGCACGCCGCGCCAAAGGCCGCAAGCGTTTAGCTGTCTAGGTTATTTAGCGCCGGGCAGACGGGTTGGCGATTTGATTCAGCGACTTAAGACTCGGCCACAATTTCAGGCGGTTCTTGGCGGCGGTCTGGTTGCAAAAACCAGCCATTTTGCAATGCACCGGGTAGAACTGGATGCCGCCGATGCTGCAATGACACCGGCCATGTGTGTATCGCTGTTTCCCCTGAAGGCTACCTGGCTTGGTGCCATGGCACCCAAACGCTGGGCCAAACGCGCAGTGACCCGCAACGCCATCAAAAGGCAAATCTATACCGTGAGCGCCAGCTTGAACCCACCTTTCCCGCAAGCGGCTTTTCTGGTCAGGCTGCGGCGTGAGTTTTCACGCAAAGACTATGCGAGTGCCTCATCGACAGCGTTAAAAGAGGTCGTCCGCGCGGAACTGCTCGTCTTGATGCAAGCGGCATGGACTTCCGGCAAAGCCACGCGTGTTGTTGCTGTATGAATCGCCTGCTATCTACGGTTTATTGCCTGCCGCAACGCTCTTTGATGGGGCTGGTCAAGGCCTACCGACTTCTTCTGAGTCCGTGGCTTGGCAGCGCCTGCCGTTTTGAGCCGACATGCTCTGCATACGCACTCACAGCGCTAGAGCAGCATGGCGCAATGGCGGGCACGACGCTCACGCTCTATCGGCTGGTGCGTTGCCAGCCATGGTGCCAGGGTGGGCACGATCCCGTTCCTGCAACTACATTTTTTACCCGCCTGATCACACCTGTGAACAGCATCACCCTTTCCTCTGAAAAGAAGCCGTCATGAACGACATCCGCCGCACCATTTTGTGGGTGATTTTTGGTTTTTCCATGGTTCTGTTGTGGGACCAGTGGCAAACTTTTAACGGCAAGCAACCAACATTTTTTCCAAAAACAACGCCCGTCAGCAGCACGGTCGCAACACCAGTAACACCGGCAACACCAGGCGCCAGCGCGTCATCTGTGCCAACGCCAGCGGCAGTAGCGGCCGGCACATCAGCAGTTCCGCTGGGCGCTAGCGCCCCGGCGGCTCTGACCAAACGCGAAAAGCTGGTGGTGACCACCGATGTTTTTGCGCTGACGTTTGACACCGAAGGCGGCACACTGGTCAAGTCGACCTTCAACAAGTTCAAGGACATGGCGGATAAAAATGCGGGCTTTGTGCTGCTCGACGAAAGCGCGGGCCGCGTGTACGTGGCGCAAACGGGCTTGATCGCAGCCAGCGGCGGCGCACCGATGCCGACTCACAAAACCCCGATGACGGCAGTGCCCGGCGAGCGCACTCTGGCTGCTGGCCAGAATGAGCTGCAGGTCAAATTTGAGTCGGCGGACGTTGGGGGCATCAAACTGGTGAAAACCTATTCCTTCAAGCGCGGCGCCTACGACATTGGCGTGCGCCACGACATCGTCAACACCGGCAGCACACCGGTCTCCCCGCAGCTATACATGCAGCTGGTGCGCGACGGCAATGCGCCGCTGGGCGAGTCGTCTTTTTACTCGACCTTCACCGGCCCGGCGATTTACACCGAGGCGAAAAAGTACCAGAAAGTGGAGTTCAAGGACATCGAAAAAGGCAAGGTTGATGTCGAAAAGCAGGCCACCAATGGTTATGTCGCCATGGTTCAACATTACTTCGCTTCGGCCTGGCTGCTTGGTGACGGCATCAAGCGCGATTTGTTTGAACGCAAAGTTGACAACAACCTGTATGCGGTGGGCATGATCACTGCTGCTGGCGACGTCGCACCTGGCACCACCAAAACCATTGAGTCCAAATTGTTTGTGGGTCCACAAGAAGAAAATATGCTCGAAAAGCTGGCACCTGGCCTGGAATTGGTGAAGGACTACGGCTGGCTGACGATTTTGGCGAAGCCGCTGTATTGGTTGCTAGACAAGCTGCATGGTTATATCCAGAACTGGGGCTGGTCCATCGTGGCGCTGGTGCTGTTGCTGAAGATTGCGTTTTACTGGCTCAACGCCAAGGCCTATTCCAGCATGGCCAAAATGAAAGCCATCAACCCGAAGATCATGGAAATGCGCGAACGGCTCAAAGACAAGCCGCAAGAAATGCAGCAGCAGATGATGAAGATATACAAGGATGAAAAAGTCAACCCAATGGGGGGTTGTTTCCCCATCATGGTGCAGATTCCGGTGTTTATTGCGCTGTACTGGGTGCTGCTGTCGAGCGTCGAAATGCGTGGCGCGCCGTGGACTTTGTGGATCAAGGACCTGTCAACGCCAGACCCGTACTTTATTTTGCCAGTGGTCATGACGCTGACGACCATGCTGCAAACGGCGCTGAACCCAGCTCCGCCAGACCCCATCCAAGCCAAACTGATGTGGTTTATGCCGCTGATCTTCAGCGTGATGTTTTTCTTCTTCCCGTCCGGCCTGGTGATGTACTGGATCACCAACAACATCCTGTCGATTGCCCAGCAGTGGATGATCAATACCCGGATGGGTGTGCCGCCGCAATTTAATTTGCCGAAATTTAAATAACCCCCGAAGCGCCTTTGGCGCCTGCCCCCAGGGGGCGACATCTGTGGCCCGGCAAAGCCGGTTTCACGCTGTCACTGGACCATACCCTCTATGCTTGCCCGTCACCATGACCCCATTGTTGCCATCGCTACCGCGCCTGGTCGCGGTGCGGTGGGCATGGTGCGGGTGTCGGGCAAAGACCTGAGCGCCGTTATCACGGCGGTTTGCAACAAGCCCTTGCCGCCGCGCCATGCCGCTTACCTGCCGTTTCTTGACGCAGCGGGCGGCACGATCGACAAAGGCTTGGCCATTTACTTCCCCGCGCCGCACTCATACACGGGTGAAGACGTGCTGGAACTGCAAGCCCACGGCGGGCCTGTGGTGTTGCAGATGTTGCTGGCGCGTTGCCTGCAGGTACTGCCCGCGCTGCGAGTGGCTCAACCCGGGGAGTTCACGGAGCGGGCATTTCTAAACGACAAAATCGACTTGGCGCAGGCTGAGGCGATTGCCGATTTGATTGATGCCAGCACCGAGACCGCTGCGCGCTCTGCAGCGCGTTCGATGTCGGGCGAGTTCTCAAACGCCGTTAACGCACTGTTGGCGCAGTTGATTCACCTGCGCATGCTGGTAGAAGCCACGCTGGACTTTCCGGAAGAAGACATTGATTTCCTGCAAAAGGCCGACGCGAAAGGTCGGCTGCTGGGCTTGCAGGCAACGCTGGCGACGGTGATGCGCAACGCCCAGCAAGGCAGCATTCTGCGTGAAGGCATCAAGGTGGTGATTGCCGGGCAGCCGAACGCCGGGAAAAGCTCGCTGCTCAATGCGCTGGCCGGCGCTGAACTGGCCATCGTGACACCGATAGCCGGCACCACGCGTGACAAGGTCTCGCAATTGATTCAGATCGATGGCGTGCCGCTGCATGTGGTGGATACCGCTGGCCTGCGCGAGGCCCTGGACGAGGTTGAAAAAATAGGCGTTGAGCGCGCCTGGGCTGAAATTCAAAGCGCAGATGCCATATTATTTTTGCATGATCTGACCCAGCAATACGCTATCAATTACATAGCTGCTGACCTAAGTATTCGGGCGGCTCTGACCTTAAAATTACCTTCAAAAACGCCCATCATCGACGTCTGGAACAAGTCTGATGCCGCGCCCCTGCCCGGCAGCGCTGGCGTGGTGATTTCCGCCAAAACAGGCCACGGCCTGCAAACCCTGCGTGAGCAACTGCTGCGCACCGTGGGCTGGCAATCTGCGCCAGAAGGCGTGTTCATGGCGCGTGAACGCCATGTGCGGGCTTTGGCCAAGGTCGATGAGCAACTTGCCAAAGCGGCTGATCAGCTGCGCACAGCCAACCCGGCGCTGGACTTGCTGGCCGAAGACCTGCGCCAGGCGCAACTGCATTTGAGTGAAATCACAGGACAGTTCAGACCAGACGACTTGCTCGGCGAGATATTCTCAAAATTCTGCATCGGCAAATAATGCCACTCCCAGATTGTCCGTGCACATTGTTGGCTTCCCTAGCAGCCTGTCGGACTTAAGAATCGTCGGCTGCAAATCGACCGCAGCGGTCTATTTTTCGCCGTTTTCTTACCCAATATCCAGATATTGGGATGCG
>JAYVPR010000351.1:0-4621 GCA_043757245.1 Polaromonas sp.
GCTCCTGCTGGTGCATGGTGAGGTCACCTCTCCCGACATTGATTTGTTTGACCGTGAAGCGGTGTTCATTGACACGCAGTTGATTCCGCTGCGTCGCGACTTCCCAGAGCTGAAAATTGTGTTCGAGCACATCACCACGAAAGAGGCGGCGCACTATGTGCAGCAGGCCGACCGTTTCACCGGCGCCACCATCACCGCCCATCATCTGCTGTACAACCGCAACGCGATTTTTACCGGCGGCATTCGCCCGCATTACTACTGCCTGCCGGTGCTCAAGCGGGAGACACACCGCATCGCGCTGGTCGAAGCCGCCACAAGCGGCAACGCCCGGTTTTTCCTCGGCACCGACAGCGCCCCGCATCCGGCGCACCTGAAAGAACACGCCAGCGGCTGCGCAGGCTGCTATACCGCGCATGCTGCGATGGAGCTGTACGCCGAAGCTTTTGACGCAGCGGGCGCACTGCACAAATTGGAGACGTTTGCCAGCTTCAACGGCGCTGATTTCTACGGCTTGCCGCGCAATACGGGGACGGTCACACTTAAAAAAGAAAGCTGGACACCGCCCGAGAGTTTTCCGTTTGGCGAAGCCGAACTTAAACCGCTGCGCAGTGGCGAAAGCCTGGCTTGGCGCATGCTGTGATTGACTGGGGCGCACCGTGGCTTGCGCCTTATGCAAGCGCTGCCCAGGCTTTGCCCGACTGGTCAACGACCAGTGTTGCTGACGCACTGAACATGGCTTGCCCAACGCCGGTTCAATTCGTTGCGCAATCCAAGCTGCCTGACGGTCAAGCCTACGAGCAATTCATCTTTGACACCCAAACCGTTCCGACGCGCGACAACCTGCATGATTTTTTCAATGGCCTGTGCTGGTTAACTTTTCCGCAAACCAAAAAGAAGCTCAACCAGCTGCAAGCTACGCAACTCGCTATCGACGGCGTTCAACAAACGCGCGGTCCGGTGCGTGACGCGCTCACGCTGTTTGATGAGAATGCTGCTTTTTTGCTAGCCCCACAGCCTCTGTGGGACGCGCTGATAGCCAGAGACTGGCAGCGGCTTTTTATTGAGTTGCGCCCCATGTGGCAAGACGCGCAACTGGTTTTATTTGGTCACGCGCTGCTGGAGAAGCTGACTGCCCCAAGAAAACCAATCACAGCCCATGTTTATCGCGGGCAACCAGCTACAAGTTCAATAGCGGATCTTGATTCGTGGATAGCTGGTGACGTCACCGCCATGAAACTGGCTGGTAAACCGTTTGTACCGTTGCCCGTGCTGGGCGTACCCGGCTGGTGCGCCGAGAACAAGAAACTTTCCTTTTATGAGGACATCCTTGTATTTCGCCCAGAAAACAAGAAAATAGCGCAAAAGTTAGTTGGGTAGCAGCCAGTAGCCCTTGAGCTCGGCTACCCACCCCCCATTTAGTGAATTATTGAGCCAACTTCCACTCGGAGATTTTATGAAACGTATTTTTTTATTTGTAATGACCAACCTCGCCGTCGTGATGGTGCTGGGTATCGTTGCCAATATCCTGGGCGTGAACCGCTTTTTAACCCCGCAAGGCTTGAACCTGACGTCGCTTCTTGGCTTCGCCCTCATCATGGGTTTTGGTGGCGCGTTTATTTCGCTGCTGATCAGCAAGCCAGTCGCCAAGTGGAGCGCAGGTGTACGCCTTATCAACGAGCCACAAAACGCTGACGAAGCCTGGATTGTCGATACGGTCAAAAAGTTTGCTGACAAAGCGCAAATCGGCATGCCCGAAGTGGGCATTTTTGAAGGCGAACCCAACGCATTTGCAACGGGTGCGTTTAAAAACTCAGCCCTAGTTGCCGTATCTACCGGTTTGCTGCAAGGCATGACGCGCGAAGAAATTGAAGCTGTGATTGGCCACGAAATTGCCCACATCGCCAACGGCGTCATGGTCACGATGACCCTGATTCAGGGCGTGATGAACACCTTTGTGGTTTTTATCAGCCGCGTGGTGGGTTACTTTGTCGACAAGGTTATCCTGAAGAACAACAACGACGGCCCTGGCATGGGGTACTACATCACCACCATCGTGATGGACATTGTGCTTGGCGTTTTGGCGCACATGATCGTTGCCTGGTTCTCACGTCATCGCGAATTCAGAGCTGACGCAGGCGCCGCTCAAATGATGGGTCGCAACCAGCCGATGATGAATGCCTTGGCGCGTCTGGGTGGCATGGTGCCTGGTGAACTGCCCAAGTCGGTGGCTGCCATGGGCATTGCCGGCGGCATGGGCAAGCTGTTTTCAACCCATCCACCGATTGAAGAGCGCATTGCGGCGCTGCGTGATGCTCAGCCTGGCAAGGTTTGACGGGGCATTGTGATGCTATTGAATAAGTAGCTGATTGCGCCCGTTTTTATTGGGTTAGAGCGCTATTCGATGCTTAAAAAAGGCCCCTGTAAGTCTCTCGGGGTCTTTTTTATGTCAAAACATCGGTTTTTGTCGCTTCTTCGGCCCGTACCCTTGCCAGTACGCTGGCGACCAGCTTCAAGTTCATGCCATACATGTCGGCAAACTCTGCCTCGGTTTTACCGCTGGCTTTGAAGGTGACCATCAGCGCTTCCCGCTTGGCAGCTTCAGCCTTCAGCTCGGTCATTGCGTCGTCAAGCAGAGCATTGGTTGCCTCATCTTGCACGCGTACCAAACCCGCATAGTCGTCAAAGGCCAAGCCAGAATTTTCAATCGCCTGCTTCAGCAGCATGGTGAGGCGCGGCCGCAGGTCGTCTTTTGACCGGGCTTGACGCCTGCGAAAGACTTCCAGAATCGCGTGGTGTACGTGCTCTGGCGCGACCGGCTCAACCGCCACGCCGTCCAGGTCATGCCGCGCCAGTCCGGCGGCCACACATTCGAGGTAACGGGTTGACCGGGCGTGTTGACCCATCGCCAGCTTCAGCTCGTCTTTTTTGAACGCATCCGGGTGGCGTGCCAGCAGGTCATGAAAGATGCCCAGCTTGAGTGGTAAAAACTTGGCACCAAACAGGTTTGGGTGCAGCTCAAAAAGCTTTTCCAGTACTGGGCTCACCTGGCGCGGGGTGTGTTGTTTTTGTTTTGGCTCTGTAGCAGTGGTATCGGGCATCGGTTCTTGATCGGTGTTTTGCATGGCCTGCATTATCGCGGCTTGGCAATGTTTAAGGGATGCAGAAATAACAAACATACCGTTTATGGGCGGCACTGGCGGGCGCATTGCGTCGTTGCTTGTCGCTTGTGTGGCTAGCCACACGGCGCGCCAATCGCCTAGCACTGCATCCCGCCAGCACCATCCAAAACGGTACATTTGTTAATTCCGCATCCCTAAGGCCACAGCCTCGGCCACCTCAATCCCATCCACCCCCGCCGACAGGATGCCGCCCGCGTAACTGGCCCCTTCACCCGCCGGATAAAGCCCTTTGACATTCAGGCTTTGAAAGTCATCGCCACGGCTGATTTTTACGGGTGACGAGGTGCGGGTTTCAACACCTGTCAGAACCGCATCGTGCATATCAAAACCCCGTATTTTTTTTCCGAATTCGGGTATGGCTTCTCGCATGGCGGCAATCGCGTAAGCGGGTAGGGCACTGTGCAAATCACCCAGCAATACGCCCGGCTTGTAAGACGGCTCTACGCTGCCCAACGTGGTCGAGGGCTTACCCGCGACAAAGTCGCCGACCAGCTGACCGGGGGCTTGGTAGTTGCTGCCGCCCAGCGTGAAGGCATGGGACTCCAACTGGCGCTGAAATTCAATGCCCGCCAGCGGCCCACCAGGGTAGTCAGCAGGGCTGATGCCCACGACGATGCCGGCGTTGGCGTTGCGCTCGTTGCGCGAATACTGGCTCATGCCGTTGGTCACCACGCGGCCTATTTCAGACGTGGCGGCCACCACCGTACCGCCGGGGCACATGCAAAAACTGTAAACCGACCGGCCCCTACCTTCACCGTTCATGGCATGGTGCACCAGCTTGTAGTCTGCCGCGCCCAGCAACGGGTGACCGGCGTGCTGGCCGAGCCGCGCACGGTCAATCAGGCCTTGCGGGTGTTCAATGCGAAAGCCGATAGAAAACGGCTTGGCTTCCATGTAGACGCCGCGCTGATGCAGCATGGCCACGGTGTCGCGCGAGCTGTGGCCGAGTGCCAGCACGACGTGGTCGGCACGCAGCTCGTAGCGGGTGTTGTCGCTCAAGTTTTGCACTGTGAGGCCGCGAACATGCCCGTCTTCAATCAAAACATCACTCACCCGTTGCTCAAAACGCACTTCACCACCCAGCGCAATGATCTGCTCGCGCATGTGCTCCACCACCTTGACTAGCTTGAAGGTGCCGATGTGCGGTTTGCTGACCAGCAAAATTTCTTCAGGCGCACCAGCCTTGACGAATTCCATCATTACTTTACGGCCCAGATGGCGCGGGTCTTTGATCTGACTCCACAGCTTGCCATCTGAAAATGTGCCTGCGCCCCCTTCGCCGAACTGCACATTTGATTCCGGGTTCAGCGTATTTTTGCGCCACAGCCCCCAGGTGTCTTTGGTGCGTTCGCGCACTTTTTTGCCGCGCTCCAGCACGATCGGTTTGAACCCCATTTGCGCCAGCAGCAGCGCCGCGAAAATACCGCAAGGGCCAAAGCCGA
>JAYVPR010000352.1:0-17508 GCA_043757245.1 Polaromonas sp.
CTCAATCTGGCTCTCAACTCAGGCGTCAAAGCCAACACCTGATCAGGGTTAAGTGCAACGAACAACGGGCCCTTGGCAACAAGCGCTGCCAGCTCGGCATTGCCGGGCACTGCTCTGGCTTTGCCGTGGCTGTAAAAAGAAGCTGAATAGGGCAAGTCGCCCATAAACATCAAGGGCTGCGGGCTGGTGCTGCGCGCGCGGTGTTCCATCACCACCGTTTTTGCGCTTTTCCAGCTGTCGGCAAACTGTTCGCGCAAGAAAAACCCCGCCACCAGCAGACCCATGACCAGCACGCCAGTAGTAGCCACGCCATTGACCCAACGGGTCCGGGTGTCACCGCTTAGCCAGCGTGCCGCCAGCAGCGCCATGGCTGGCAAAGCCGGTAATACATAGGTCCACAAAATATTGCCAGACATCGTGAAAAACAGGCAAGGTGCCACCGACCAGGCCAGCAAGTAGAAAGTGAACCTGGGCTGGGGCGTAGCAGCCGCACTGACCACAGCAGCTTTGCGGCCCACCCACAGCAGCGGCAACAGTGCCGTCCAAGGCATGCAGGCTGCCAGCGCAAACAGCCAGATCGCGCCGCGCTGGGTGGCGTGCGCCGTGCCGTACTTGTCGCCCGCCCAGCCCGTGACGGTAAAGCGGTTCCAGTGCTCACCGATGAAAAAGTATTCCCAAAAACCGGGGGTGCGTATCTCGGCCATCACGTACCAGGGTGCGGCAATCGCCAGCGTCAACAACGTGCCTTTGACCCACGGCAGGCGCTGCCACGATGCCTTGATATTGCCTGTCAACAGCATCCACAGGCCAATCGGCAAGCCTGACAGAACGACGGCAATCGGCCCTTTGGCCAGCAGGCCGATACCCAGGCCGATAAACAGCAGCCAGACTTCTTTGGGTCTGCCTGACTCGCCCTGTTCAAAAGCCGCCCAAAAGCCGCGCATGGCCAGTGTGGTGCCCAGCACCAGGCCCAAATCGGTCATCACGGCGGCAGATGCAATGAGGTACAGCAGCGTGCCGCTCATCAAGGCCACGGCCAGTTGCGCCTGCTTTTCAGAGCTGCGGCGCGCCCATTGCCACAGCAGCCAGGCAATCAGCACCGCCAACAAAAAATATGGCAGACGCGCGGCAAATTCGTTCACGCCAAACAGCCGGATGCTGATGGCTGACAACCAGGTGGTGAGCGGCGGCTTGGCCCAAAAAGGCACGCCATAGTCATACAGCGGCGTCACCCAGTTGCCCAGCTCGGCCATTTTGCGGGCCACTTCTGCGTAGCGCGCCTCTGTGGTGTCGGTCAGCGGGTACAGGCCCAGCGTGAGCAAACGCGTCAGGGCGACGATGCCCAATGTCCACCACAACCAGCGGCTTGACGTGTTCTGCGTGGTGCTCATGCGCGGGCGACCACAACGCGGGCCTGAGTGATTTTTTCTTCGCTTTGAACAGCGTTCTGTGGCGCTTGGTATTCGTCCAGCAAAAACAGGGGCCTGCGCTTGCTCTCTTTAAACAGTCTGCCCAGATATTCGCCAATGATGCCCATGGCCATCAGTTGCAAACCACCCAGAATCAGAATCGTCAAAATCAGCGTTGGAAAGCCCTTGACCGAGTCACCAATCGTCAATGTTTTAACCAGCAAAAACAGCGCATAAACAAAGGCTGAGAACGCCGTTAAAAACCCGGCATAGCTGGCCAGCCGCAAGGGCACGACTGAAAATCCGGTGATACCTTCAATCGCAAAATTAAGCAGCTTGAGGTAGGGCCATTTCGTCTCGCCTGCTGCGCGCGGGTGCCTGGCATATTCGAGCAGCACCTGCTTGTAGCCTATCCAGGCGAACAGGCCTTTCATGAAGCGGTTGCTCTCGGGCAACTGGTTAAGGGCATCTACTGCACGGCGGCTGAGCAAGCGGAAGTCGCCCACGTTTTCAGGTATGTGCACTTCGGACAGCCAGTTGATCACCTTGTAAAACCAGGCGGCTGATGCCTTTTTAAACCATGTTTCGCCCTGACGGCTGCTGCGTTTCATGTTCACCACATCAGCGCCCTGCTGCCAGGCGCGCACCATCTCACCAATCAGCTCGGGCGGGTCTTGCAGGTCAGCATCAATCAGGATGATGGCGTCGCCGCGCGCCAGCTTGAGGCCGGCGCTCATGGCGGCTTCTTTGCCAAAGTTGCGGCTCAGGTTGGCCACGCCAATAGATGCGTCGTGCATCGCAAGTTCTTTCAAAATGCGCAACGTGCCGTCTTTGCTGCCATCGTTGACGTAGACGACTTCCCAGTTGCCTTCAAGCTCGGGCGTATTGGCCAGCGCAGCTACCAGACGGGCATGGAAAATCGGCAAGACCTCTTCTTCGTTGTAGGCCGGGACAATCACGCTGAGCATGCAACCAGCGGGGGTGGCAGGGCCAAGCGTCGTGACAGTTGAATTCATTGCGCAAACGTCCAGAGTCGGTTAAGTCGAAATGTCAGGCCAAGAACCAGCACTGTGGCCAGCACCTGGGCTAAGAGATAGTGCCAGCCAAACTGGTGAACACCCAGCCAAACCAGCACGCCATTAAGCACAGCACCCAGCAGCGCAATGGCCATAAATCGCGGCAGCGCCTGAACATGGCCAGCGCTGCTGCCAGCAAACGTCATGCGCCGATTGAGCAGGTATGAAACAGCCGCACCGCAGAGTGCGCCTACAGCCGCCGAAGGTGCAGCAGAAGCGCCGAACAGTTCCACCAGCGCAATCAACACGGCGTAATGCACGGCGGTGGCGATACCTCCTGCGACGATGTACCAAAAAAACTGCATGGCGTTCCGGGTTGGGTTGGGTTGATGCCGGATTTTAACAAGGCGCTTGCAAGCGAGAACTTGATGAACAAACTTTATGGGCTATATTGAAGCCATGTTTGAAGTACTGGTCTACGTCTATGAAAATTATTGGCAAGGTGACGCTTGCCCCGAACTGCCGCAACTGGGCCGCAAACTGACGGCAGTCGGTTTTGAGGCCGATGAAATTCACGCCGCACTGGTCTGGCTGGAAGGCCTGAACACCGCTGCGCAAAGCACCCAGATTTACCTGCCTGCAGGCCATGAAGCCAGTGCATCCAATGTTGACCAGCCAGGGGAGATACGAGCCCAGTCATCAGGCAGCATGCGGGCTTACAGCGTCGCCGAGCAAGAGCAAATTGGCGTTGAAGCGCTTGGCTTTGTCAGCTTTCTGGAGTCATCCGGTGTGTTGCCGCCGCACATGCGCGAGATCGTCCTTGACCGCGCCATGGCTGCACCGGGCAATCCGCTAGACCTTGACGACCTGAAAATCATTGTGCTGATGGTGTACTGGAGCTTTGGCGAAGAGCCTGACGCACTGGTACTGGACGAGCTGTGCGATGACACGACCGACCGAGTTGGGCATTAAATAGTCCCAAGATAGCAGGCTAGCCGAGAAGACGTTCAGGGTTCGCTTCCAATTTTGCCAGCGCATCACGCGTGGCGCGCACGGTCAGCGCCTCTTCTTCCATCGGCACCAGCAAGCCAGCCTGCAAATATGCAGCCAGCCTGCGCCCCTGAATCAGAAAATTCCGGCCGTCGCTCGATGCAAACAAATGCAGTTGCTTGCGATCACTGCACCAGGCAAACTGCACGTGGCTAACGCGTCCGTTGTGGTCCAGGCTGAACCAGGCGCCGAGCTGGAGCTCCAGCGCCCAAGCGCGCATGGCTTCACTTGGCTGGCTGCCACCGTCAGTAATGACCACAATGTCTGAAGCATCAATGCCGATCATCATCACCAGGCTTTCGGTGTCCAGCGGCAAGTCACCCACATCTTCATCTGAAAGATAGTCTTCCAGATTGGCCAGTCGTTTGGCCATGGCCTCAATGCGTTCGGACGAAATGGCATCTGTTTTGGACATGAAGGCATCGGCCAGCGTGTCGCTGATGGCTTTGATGTGCAGATCCTGCGCCTTGGTTTCCATGGCCAGCATGGTCATGCCCAGCCGCAGCAACTGGAGCAACTTGGGTAGATCAGAAATGACCTTGGCCCGGTCGGCCCGATTTGGCTTGGCGCTCGCGGCCCATACCAAGTCAGCCGCTGCGCGCTTGAGGGTCACGGTTTCTTCATGCTGCGGCCCGTTGCGCATGGCGGCGATTGCCAGCACCTCAGCCCATACCTTGAAAAGAAATTCACGTATTTCTTCGCGGACCGGCATGTCATTGAGCATGTTGCGCATTTCAATGGTGTATTGAATCGCCATGGTCTCTTTTTGCTCAACCTGCTGGGCAATGCTCACCACGCGTGCCGTGCTGCCTTGTTCAGACAAAAACTTGGATAAAAACTTTTGAAACTCGTCATACACTAGCTGAAACACACGGCGACCCGTTTCAGGGTATTGCTCAATCACCTGCACCACGCGTTTGATTTCAATTTCCATGGCGCCACCGGAGATGGCCACATCAAAGCCTAAAACACAAGAACCCATGCGGTCAATCAGTCGGCGCGCCGGGTGCTGCAACGACCCGAAAAACTCCGGTTCTGAAATAGCGACCCGCAATACCGGCATCTGCAAACGCGCAAACCACACCCTTACAGTTGGCGGTATGCGGTCTTCAGCCAGGATAGCCTGAAACATCAGCGCCACAATTTCGATCGTGGCTTTTTCAGCCGAGGTGCTGGCTGCCTGCTTCAGGCTGTTGGTTCTTTGCCGTAGCACATTGGATGCCTGCTCGACATGTGCCGGACCATATATCTGGTCGGGGCCAGACACCATTAAGGTACGGTCATTGCCACTTTCTGCTACCTCCATGCCCGCAATCGCCTGCGCCAGTTGCGGAGAAGCCTGAGTGCCTCGCGTATCGTCAAATCCGGCCACCTGGTTTGTCAGCAGGCGCCTGAGATCACCCATCACGCCTTGCGCACGCACACGCGCTTTTGCAAGCGGCGTGGTGGCTGTTTGCATGCGGGTTTCTTCATGTGGCGAATAGGCCCGGCTACCGCTACCGCCACCAGAACCGCCACCGCTACCGCCGCCACCAGAACCGCCACCGCTACCGCTGCCACCAGAACCGCCACCGCTGCCAGAACCGCTACCGCCAAATGCGTTGCCGCCACCAGCATTGCCAAAACCACCACCACTACCACTGTATGACCCGTCACCGCCATAGTTGGCAGAAAACCGCTCATCACCGCGTATCTCAGCCGGTTGTGATGTGGGGCTTGCGTTGGCTTTGGCAGGCTTATTGTCAGTAAGCTTGCCTTTGATGATCGCAGACGGGGTACGCTTGACCAGGGGCCTTAAATCAATCTCGGCCATCACACCTTGCTGAACCAGAAACTCATTGGTTTTGTGATAAGACTCTAACAAATGCTCGGCCAGGCGGCTTTGTATGACGTCCTGAACCGATACCCACGTTTCTCGCGACAGACTGGCCGCCGTCCATTGCTCCACGAGATGCCTGGCAAGCACTTCGGGCCGGAGTACATCGTCAGCAGCCAACTCCGACACACCCTCCAGGTTCTGTACCCTGAGACGCAGGTCATTGAGCTCCCAACTGGTGACATCCAGCAAACGCAGCGCAAGGCGTGAGGCCAGGATTTTGCTCTCCATGACCTCGTTGTCCATCAACTCGAACACGTCGGTGTCAAAGCTGGAATTGATGGTTGTGGGAGAAGCGGGATTCGCCAACGCCTGTTTCCATGCCCTGTTGGCACTGTTGACCCACACTTTGCCGTTCGCCTGAAACGCCAGCCAGGCATCGCGCCGGTCTTGCATTTCCGGTGCAGTCGCGGGTTGGTCGACCAAAACCGAAAGTTTTTCCAACGCCAATTTTGCGAGTTCAGGCAACACCCGCCCCGCCTGGTCCGTGAAAAGCTCACGCGCCTGCGACGCTAATGGGTTGGTTTTTTTGTTGCTGGTAGCCACAAACAATTAAACAGATAGTTGAATACGCTTACACCGTTGCACCCGCGTTGGCGTCGTTCGGGTCGTCTTCTTTTTTGGCAGCGGTTTTAACCAGGTCTTCGCGCTTGATGCCAAGCCACATGGCAATGGCCGCCGCCACAAATACAGACGAGTAAATACCAAACAAAATACCGATGGTCAGCGCCAGTGCAAAGTAAAACAGCGTTGGGCCACCAAACAGCAACATCGACAAAACCATCACCTCGGTCGAGCCGTGGGTAATGATGGTGCGGCTGATCGTCGAGGTGATCGCGTTGTCAATAATCTCAACCGTGCTCATTTTGCGGTAGCGCCTGAAATTCTCACGGATCCGGTCAAAAATCACCACCGACTCATTGACGGAATAACCCAGCACGGCCAGCACGGCGGCCAGCACCGACAGTGAAAATTCCCACTGAAAAAACGCGAAAAACCCCAAAATAATGATCACATCGTGCAAGTTGGCAATGATGGCGGCCACCGCATACTTCCACTCAAAACGAAACGCCAGGTAAATCATGATGCCGACCACCACCATGCCCAGCGCTTTCAGGCCGTCTTGCGCCAGCTCTTCGCCAACCGATGGGCCGACAAACTCCGTTCGGCGCAACTGCACCGCAGGGTCTTGCACTTTAAGTGCCGCCATCACCTTGTCGCTTTGCTGCGCCGTGCTGACACCCTTTTGCGCAGGCAGGCGGATCATCACATCGCGGGAGTTTCCAAAATTTTGTACCTGCACGTCGGTAAACCCCAGCGTGGCCACGGTGGTGCGGATTTTCTCGACCGCAGCAGTCTGCGTGTAGCTGACCTCCATCACGGTACCGCCAGTAAATTCAACCGACAAATGCAGCCCGCGTGAGAACAGGAAAAACACAGCCAGCGCAAAAGTGATAAACGATACCGCGTTAAAGATCACTGCATGCCGCATGAACGGAATGTCTTTTTTGATTTTAAAAAATTCCATGGAAGCTCTTTTTTAAGTATGTTTATGCAGTCAATTTGGCAGCATCGCTGCCTGGCTCTGGTCGCCAGACAGTACCAATCGATACCGATTTGAGCTTTTTCTGCCGCCCGTACCACAGGTTCACCAGTCCGCGCGAGAAGAACACCGCCGAGAACATGCTGGTCAAAATACCGATGCAATGGACCACTGCAAAGCCGCGCACCGGGCCAGAGCCAAAGGCCAGCAGCGCGAAACCAGCAATCAGTGTGGTGATGTTGGAGTCCAAAATGGTCGCCCAGGCGCGTTCATAGCCAGTGTGGATGGCTGCTTGAGGCGATGCGCCATTGCGCAGCTCTTCACGAATGCGTTCGTTGATCAGCACGTTCGAATCAATCGCCATACCAAGTGCGAGTGCCATAGCGGCCATGCCGGGCAGCGTCAAAGTGGCTTGCAACATCGACAAAATCGCAATCAGCAGCAATAAATTGACCGCCAGTGCCACACCAGAAATCACACCAAACAGCATGTAATAACCCGCCATAAACAAGACAATGACGGTAAAGCCATACGTCACGCTTTGAAAACCCTTGGCAATGTTTTCAGCACCCAGGGTAGGGCCAATGGTGCGCTCTTCGATGATTTCCATCGGTGCAGCCAGCGAGCCAGCGCGTAGCAGCAGCGCCAGGTCATTGGCCTCAGACACGCTCATGGAGCCTGAAATCTGGAAGCGGTTACCCAACTCGCCCTGAATCACAGGCGCCGTGAGCACCTCGCCCTTGCCTTTTTCAAACAGCAAAATCGCCATGCGTTTTTTCAAATTCTCGCGACTGGTGTCGCGCATGATGCGGCCACCTTTGGCATCAACAGTCAGATCAACTTTGGGCTGCTGGTTTTGCGAGTCAAAACCGGGCTGCGCATCGGTCAGGTTTTCACCCGTAATGATGACCTGCTTTTTCACAATCACTACCCGGCCATCGCGCTCCAGAAAACGCTCTGCGCCAAACGGCACGGGGCCACTGTTGGTTTCGGCCGCGCGGCCTTCTGCGCTGTCGTCAACCAGGCGCATTTCGAGCGTGGCGGTGCGGCCCAGAATGTCTTTGGCTTTGGCGGTGTCTTGCACACCCGGCAGTTGCACCACGATGCGGTCTGTACCCTGCTGCGCAATCACTGGCTCAGCCACACCCAGCTCGTTGATACGGTTATGCAACGTGACCATGTTCTGCTTGAGCGCCTGGTCCTGAATGCGGCGTGCCGCCTCGGGCTTGATGCTGGCTGTCAGCTTGTATTCCACACCGTCGGGCACGTCTGTGCTTTGCAGGTCAGGAAACTGGTCTTGAATCAGGTTTTTGGTGGCCTGCAATGTCTGGGTATCGCGAAACCGGATCTCGATGTTTTGCGCATTGCGGTTAAGGCCCAGGTAACGGATGTTTTTTTCGCGCAGCGACAGCCGCAAATCACCCGTCAACGACTCGGCCTTTTTGGTCAGTGCTGCCTGCATGTCCACCTGCAGCATGAAGTGAACACCACCGCGCAAGTCCAGCCCCAGGTACATCGGCGCAGCGTGCAGTGCGGTCAGCCAGGCAGGTGAGCGTGACAGCAAATTGAGCGCAACAACATAAGTGGCGCCATCAGCCTCAGGATTAAGCGCTTTTTGTACCGCGTCCTTGGCTTTGAGCTGGGTGTCGGTATCGCCAAAGCGGGCTTTGACCGAGCTGCCGTCCAGCGTAATTGCATCAGGCGTGATATTGGCGGCTTTGAGCGCCTGAGCCACCCGGGTGACGGTGGTGCTGTCAACCTTGATGGCCGATTTGAGGCTGGACACCTGCACGGCAGGCGCCTCGCCAAAAAAGTTGGGCAGCGTGTAGATCACCGCTACCAACAAGGCCACCACAATAATGGCGTATTTCCAGACCGGATAACGATTCATGGGAATGCTGTTCCTGGTGAACTATGCCCTACGGGCGCGTTGAAAATGCTACTCAAGCAAGCGCTGCCACAGCGGCGCCGGGGTCATGTGCTGATGCGGCTTGCACTACTGCTTGGGATACTTACTTGGACGTGCTGATGGCGCCCTTGGGCAACACCTGAACAATCGCGCTGCGCTGCAGCTGCACTTCAACGCCAGCGGCCAGTTCCAGCGTCAAATACGAATCGCCCAACTTGATAACTTTGCCCAGCAGGCCACCCGCGGTAGCCACCTCATCGCCTTTGGCCAGCGCATCAATCATCGAGCGGTGCTCTTTTTGCTTTTTCATCTGGGGACGAATCATGACGAAATACAGCACCACAAACATCAGCACCAGCGGCAGCATGCCGGTCAAAGACGACATCATGTCGCTGCCACCAGCGGCTGCGGGGGCGGTTTGGGCAATAGCAGAAGAAATAAACACAGGCAAACTCCAAAATAACGTTAACGAGATGAAAAAGATGCACCACACTTAATAACGGGCGATGTTGACCAACATTGTATGCCGCAGGGGTGTTGGTAAAAGGCGAATGAGGTGAACATGAATGCGTTTCAAAATGTAATCTAGCGACCGGGCTGGCCTTGATCGCGCAACGCAAAATGAGCCAACACCCCCTCCCCCGCTGTTTGCCCGCTGGCAAAACAAGCCGTCAGCAAATAACCGCCAGTCGGCGCTTCCCAGTCCAGCATTTCACCGGCGCAAAACACCGGACAGCTGTGGTCTGTTCCTTCCCTGAGCCGTAATTGCGAATCAAGGCCGTGAAAACGCACACCACCTGCGCTGCTGATGGCTTCGTTAATGGGCCGCGTCGTCACCAGCGTGACAGGCAAAGACTTGATAGCACTGGCCAATTTAAACGGGGCGTTAAAAGCAGGTTTATCCACCAGCTCATGCAGTAACGCGGCCTTGACGCCGTCAATTTTCAAGCGGCTTTTCAGGTGGCTGGACAACGAGCGGGAGCCGCGCGGGTGGCGCACCTCTGCCAGCACCTGGTCTGGTGTCATGCCCGGCAGTAAATCAAGCATGAAGGTGGCGCTGCCGTTTTTGGCAATCTCGTCCCGCAACAGGCTTGAGGCTGCATAAATCAAACTCCCCTCAACACCCGTGGCAGTGGCCACAAACTCACCTTTGCGGCTGAACACCTGGCCCTCGGCATTGGTGAAATGAATGGCGACCGACTTGAACTGCTTGCCAGCAAACTGGGTAGAAAAGTACGGCGTCCAGCCTGCCACATCAAACCCGCAATTGGACGGCGTGAGCGGCGCAACATCGACGCCCCGCGCTGCCAGTAGCCGGACCCAAGCGCCGTCTGAACCCAGGCGCGCCCAGCTGCCGCCACCTAGGGCCAGCACAACCGCATCAGCTTGAACGTTGATCTCGCCAGTCGGCGTAGCAAAGGTCAAACTGCCGTCTTCACCCCAACCCAGCCAGCGATGACGCATGAAAAACTGCACGCTTGATGCGCGCAGGCGGTGCAGCCAGGCCCTCAGCAGCGGCGCAGCCTTCATATCTTTGGGGAAAACGCGGCCAGAACTGCCTACAAAAGTGGCGATGCCCAGGCCCTGAGCCCAGTCGCGCAATTGCTGCGCACCAAAAGAAGTCAGTAGCGGCTGCAAGCTGACACTGGCTGGCCCATAGCGGCTCACGAAAGGCACAAAGTTTTCGGAATGCGTCAGGTTCAGCCCCCCCTTGCCCGCCAGTAAAAATTTGCGCCCAACTGAAGGCATAGCGTCATACACATGCACCTGAACGGCATTGCCAGCACTGGCAGCATTTGCAATGACTTCAGCCGCCATCAGGCCAGCCGGGCCGCCACCAATCACAACAACTTTGACAGGAGAGGCGGAATTTTCGGAAAGTTGAGTCAAAAAAGTATCCAAACGCTATTATTTAAGGAGCTATATATTGCCGTATTTATTGGGCTAAAAGCATTTTTTGTATTGAAAAAGGCCTGAAAACCGTAAATAAAAACAGTTCTCAAACCTTGTTTGCTCTGCCATTATCAGAGGTTGTCTCGGGCGGCTCAGCGCAGGCATCAACGCCATCAGTCAACCATCACGACCGCTGCATCGGCAGTCAGGAAGGCGGCTTTGACCACCTGCCCAGGGTAAATGGCTGCAAGCGCTGCCTTGTAGGTTCGCATTTTGGTGACCAACTCGTCCCGGCGCTCAGGGCGAGACGCTAACTTGTAGTCAAGCACCCACCAGTGGCCTTGATGCCCAGCATCCTGACGCTGCACCAGACGGTCCAGCCTGAGCGTTTCGCCTTCATGGGTCAGTTCTACCTCATTGCCTTGCCAGCCGATGACCGCCGTGTCCCAGGCCCAGGCAGCCGCACCAGTTTTGATACGCTGGGCTTTTGTTTGGACCTCCTGCAACTGTTCAGGCGTCAAACCAAATTCAATCGCTACCCGGCGGGCGGCCATCGCACCTGCGTCACCCCGCTCTAGCAGCCGATGCATGGCTTTGCCAACGCGAGCGCTGGGTGAATCAGCCTCGGGCGTTGGCAGTAGCGGGTTGTCAATCAGCGTCAAAGCTGGCAGATCAGGCAAAGTAAACTCGATGGGCTCGACCCCTTCGTTGCCAGGACTATTGACCGCCACGTGCTCTTCAGCCGCCAGCCCCTGCAAGCGCTGCCACCAGCTACCGGGCGCTCCACGGTAGGGCTCAATCGACGATATGACCAGCGTGTTTTTAGCGCGCGTCATGGCCACGTACAGGGCGTTGAGCTCTTCGCGCTGGCGCGCGGCCTGCTCTGCGGCCAGTGTTTGCCTTGCGCAGGCAGGCGGCGTGCTTTCGCTGATTAAAAACACAAACTTTTGCGGTGCCAGTGCCTGCCCCGGCCAGTCCACCAGCACGCTCATGCTGGCGGCGTTACGCTCTGCCGTGTCGGTGTCCAGCAGCAGCACGGCCTCGGCTTCCAGACCCTTGGCCCCATGTATGGTCAGCAGGCGCACGGCTTGCGGGTTGACAGCCGCTGGGGCTTGCAAACCACCCGCCTTGAGTGCCCGGACAAAAGCATACGGGGTGGTGTAGCGGCCACCGTTCAGCTGCAACGCATTTGACAAAAGTGCCCGCAAGTTAGACAACACCGCAGCACGGCTGACAGCCGGCGCAGCCGCACCAAAACGAGCCAGCACGTCACCCTGGTCATAAATGGCCTGCAGCGCGTCGTGCGGCGGCAAGGCATCTACAAGCGCTTTGTAACGGGTCAAAGTAGCACCTATTCCGCGTAATTCAAGCGCTAAGTGCTCATTATTTAATAGCACATCAAACCACGACTGCGGGGTGTCGGCTTTGGCCAAAACAATCTGCACCAACGCATCGTCGCTCAGGTTAAACAGCGGCGAACGCAGCGCCCGCGCCAACGACAGGTCGTGCTGGGGTGACACCAGCACATCCAGTAGCGCCACCACGTCCAGCACCTCGCAGCAGTCGATGAGTTCAGTTTTTTCACCGATTTGTGCAGGAATGTGCAAGGCGCGTAGCTCGCCCAGCAGCGGTAGCAAGCTGACGCGTTTGCGGCTTAAAGCCATCACTTTAGAAGGTTTGACTCCGAGGGCGATTTGGCTTTTTATCCATGTAGCTGCTTGCCTCGCTTCGAGAGTTCTGAGTGTTTCTTCAGGCTCCTCGCGCGGAGTCGTCAAGCTATCACGCCATTCCAAAGTGTCAAGCGCCTGGCTTTTTTCTGCACGCAAGATGGGCGACAGCCTGAGCACCCTGCCTGTCTCGGACGATGCTGTGGTGTGCGGCCTGAAGCCTTCGTAGCCATCGTTTTTAGCCGCCGCGCCCATCACCCTATTGACCGTTTCAACCACCGCATGGCTACTGCGCCGGGTGTGGTCGCAGGCCAGCACGTCGCCACCCAGTGCGTCGCGCATGAAGGCCTGCGCGGCGATAAAAACCTGCGGCTCGGCGCGGCGAAAGCGGTAAATGCTTTGCTTCGGGTCGCCAACGATGAAGACACTGGGCGCTTTTGCGGCACCTGCCCCGGCGCCACCATAACCACTGAGCCAGCTTGACAGCGCCTGCCATTGCAGTGGGTTGGTGTCCTGAAATTCATCAATCATCAAATGCCGGATACGCGCGTCCAACCGCTCTTGTACCCAGCCTGACAGCACCTCGTCGCTCAGCATGATTTGCGCGGCGCGCTCCACATCATTCATGTCGACCCAGCCACGCTCGCGTTTGAGCGCTGCAAATTCGGCCAACAGCAGGCGGGAAAGCCGCGCCATGCGTTGCTGGTAGTCCCACGCCTGATGTTGCAGTGTTGCCTCAGCAACGCGCAAGGCCAGCTCTTGCGCCTCACGCACCGTGGCGATGCCGATAATTTTTTCGCCAAACTTGCGCGGCGTGCCTTTTTCGGTCAGCAAGCTGAGCAACACCCCCGCTGCGTTGCGCACGCTCAAAGCGGCTTCTAGCGCAACGCCTTTTGCTGAAAACGTCGGCGCTGATGCCCTGCCCAAGGCCTTGGAGGCAGCCAGCAGCAGCGTGTTGGATGCGTTTGTGTGCAGCGCTTCTTCTGGCTGGGCTAGCCCTGCAAATTCAGCCCATTGCGCGGTGAAATGCTGCACTGAGCTTTCCACCACACCTGCGGCGTCAGCCAGTAAAAACTCTGTGCGTTTGTCAAGTGCGCCCTGCAAGGCCTTGTCGGCTTGAAACCGACCATGTGCCAGTACCACGGTTTCAAAATCAAGCTTCAATTCAGGGCGGATCAGCAAAGCCGCATAAAAGCGCCTCCAGACCAGCGCCTTGGCCGGGCTGTCATCTTCCAGCAACTCGTAATTGAGCGGCAAGTCAAGCTGCTGCAAGGTGGCCATGGGCGCGCTGCGCAGCAAGGCGGCAAACCAGCTGTGAAAGGTTCTGATCTGCACCGGGCGACCATTAGCAAGCACTTGCCGATATAAATTTGATAGCTGTTTGCGCGCGGATTCATTTGGCTGCAGGCTATTTTCACCAGTAAAATCACGTACAACACCACGTATTTTTAGCTCTTTTTCAAGTGTTTCATCATCTGCATGGGCAAACTGCTCCAGCCACTCGTAGAGCCGTTCGCGCATCTCCCCCGCAGCCTTTTTGGTGAAGGTGATGGCCAAAATTTCATGCGGTTGCACGCCTTCACGCCCCCCATCACCTTCAAGCAGCGCCCGCACCATGCGCGAGACCAGCATCCAGGTTTTGCCAGCCCCCGCACAGGCCTCGACGGCTACGCTGCGGCGTGGGTCACAGGCAATTGCATAAAAGGCATCGGCTGTGATGTTTTGACCGTTGTGGGTGTAGGCGGCTTGAGTCATGGCGGCTTGAGTCATACAGTCCAAAAGTCCTTCCGGCACAGGCCACGCGCCGCACAAAAATTGCAAGCTTTACCTTCCCCCAGCGCGGGCAGTGGCGCTCCTTCTGCAATCCTGTCCATGTCGCTCAAAATTCCGCCAATCAGGTCATCCCGCAGGTCAACAATTTCGGTTTGCGAATAGATTTTGGTGGCCTCTTTTTCACCCAGGTTCACATAAGCGGCCGCCAGCGTGTCGTCATGCAGCAGTGCGGCATAAAAGGCCAGTTGCGTATCTTCACCCGCGTCGTTGATGCGCTCCTGCGTGGTACTGCGCGCCTCGGTTTTGTAGTCGATCACCCAACGGCTGCCGTCAGGCATCTGGTCAATGCGGTCTATTTTTCCGACCAGTGTGAGTGGGCCCAGCGGCATGTCTTTCCAGACCTCGCCTTCTGCATACGTTGCACCCGTGGCTTGGTGTGCGGCCAGCCAGTCGAGGTAGCCGCCCCGCACCCGCGGCCAGATGGCGGCGAACGGCAGGAACTCATCTGGCGTCAAACCCAAAGCTTTCGTAGCATCATCAGCCGCTACATTAATCATAGCTTCTTGCTCTCGTATTTCTTGGGTAGGTGCTACTTTTAATGCCTCATGGAAGCGGTTTAGCAGCCAGTGCAGCCAGTTGCCAAAGTCCCGCTTGCCCAGCTCGCTTTCCAGCTCGTCAGCCTCCTGCAGCTTGAGTTGCCTGAGCGCAAAAAAGCGGTAAGGGCAGCGGCGCAGGTCTTCATATGCGCTGGCTGAAAGTTTATGGATGGGCAGTGCCTGGCCGGTGGGCATAGGCTGCGGCGTGGGCTGAACCATTACGGCGCGCGCCGGGCGTGGGTCTGCGGTTAACTCAAACGATTGCATCAGCAACAGCTCTTGTATAAAGCCGCTGGGCATCAGGCGTTCACCGCCTTCGCTCAAGCGCCACAGCAAGTCCAAGTGTGGCGAAGTCAAAGCATAACGCCATGCAGCGCGCTGGTCATCTGCCAGCTGTTGGCGAGTTGCCAGCCCCAATAAAGTGCGCTGCGCAGGTGTCCATTGGCCCGGCGGCTCGGGCGACACAGCTAAACGAATTTCATCGCAGCCCGGCAGCACCACCGCCTGCATTGTCCGGCCCAATAGCTGACTGAGCGGCAAAATCACCACTTGAGCCGTGGGCGGATGCGCGGGTGAAAAGCTGGCCGCTTCCAGCGTCTGGTTGACCCAACTGGTGAAGTCTTGCAGGCTCATGCGTGGATTGCCAATCTGAGGGGTATCGCTGCTCTCGTTCATGTGCAGCGCGGCCATCACCGCCATGCCGGCTGCATCACTCGCCAACGGATCCCATTGCGCCGCGGTTTGCAGCGCGTCACGCACAGCGTTAAGCCAATCAGCCAGCGGGCGGGCAGCTTGCAACGGCGTGCGCAGCGCGGCAACGCGAAGCGCGATGGGCGCGATGTCAGCCTGGGCGGCTGGTACGGCACGCCAGGTGCGAGCGCCGATTTTCCGCAAGGCAGTCTCAGCCAAGGTAATGTCTGCAGCATCAAAGGCCGGCGCGTTTTTCAGCCAGTCGAGCACGCTGTCAGTTGATGCGTCCCAGGCAAGCGCACTGAGCAGGCTGACGAACGTAGCGGCGGCTCGGGTGGTAGACAGCTTCCAGCCAGTTTCGTCACGCAGCGCCACGCCTTTTTCAGCCAGCATGGCACGCACCCGGCGGGTCAGTACCCGGTCTTGCGCAATCAGCGCCACCGGGCTGCGTCCCGCTTGCAAATGCGCCAGTACGCAGGCCGCCGCGAGCTGCGCTTCGTCCTCCAGGTCCTGCGCGGTGCGCAGGACCAACGCACCTTGCAGCTCGGACGTTTTGAGTGGGATGCTTGCTACACGCCCGTTAAAATGGTTTTTCAGCGCATCCGTCAACGGCTCAGATTGAAAGCCATCCATCACCACCAGCAAATCAAGCTTTGCCTCCAGCTCGGCACTAAAAAGCACATCAGTTGGGTAGCTTGACGAAGCCGCCCAAGCCAGTGCAATGCGGGCAATGGCCAGCTCAAAAGCCAGCGCGTCTGACTCCATACCCACACCCAAATCCTGCGCTTTACCCGCACCCCAAACCAAGCGGTCCGCAGGTGGCTGTGCTGCGGCTACCCGCGCGACCGACCAGGCGGCTTCGACCAGCCGTCCAGCCAGCAAATTTTGCTGCGCAGCCAGCCCGGCACGTTGCAGCAAACTGGAAGCTGTCAGCACATCGACGGCCACATCCATCCGAATGTCTTGTTGTGACGCTACAAAATCTGGCACGTTGGCTATAGCGTCATTGGCCCAGTTCATGGTGGTTTCAAAGCGCGGCACAAAGGCGCTTTGTTTACCCAAGGTTTGAACGTGAGCAGTCCAGGCAGTGCGAGCCTCGTGCATCAGTTGGGCATAAGGCAGCAACACCACCGCCCGCGAAGGATGCACATTTTTGGCGTGCAGCAGCCCGGTTAATTGCGCCATGGCATCGGCCCAGCCAGCTTTTACGGCAGCGCAATCTACAGGATCAGCAGATGTGGCAGGTTTGTCTATCAGGGTCATAGTTGATACGAACTGGCAATAACCGACAGGCATACTTGGTTTCTGACAAAATACCCAAAACTCTTTAGCCCTTGCAACCCTTTTTGAAGGAGCCACCATGGCCAGCGAACTGATCAAACATACCACCGATGCCACCTTTGAAGCCGATGTCCTGAAATCATCGCATCCAGTACTGGTCGACTATTGGGCCGAGTGGTGCGGCCCTTGCAAAATGATTGCGCCTATTCTTGACGAAGTGGCCACCAGCTACGAAGGTAAATTGCAAATCGCCAAAATGAACGTTGATGAGAACCGCGATATTCCCGCCAAATTCGGCATTCGCGGCATCCCGACGCTGATGATTTTTAAAAATGGCGAACTGGCTGCGACAAAGGTCGGCGCCATGAGCAAATCACAATTGACCGCGTTCATTGACCAGCAACTGGCCTGATACTTCTTCAAACTAGGCAGGGGCTGGTCTCGGCCGGGTTTGAAGAAAATCGCATTCTGAAGCGCCTTCTTTTCCTGTCATAATTCTCATCAATCGCGGGTCAGGCTGTTTTAACCCGCTCGAATTTTCGGTTCGTGAAGCCCCCTTAGCTCGGCTTCAAATAATACCTCCCCCATTTTCCTCATGTACTCATTTTTGGGTCATATCTTTTGAGTCATCCTCTCTCGCCATCACAGCAGGTTAATCCATGCACTTAAATGAACTCAAGGCACTGCATGTGTCTGAAGTCCTCAACCAAGCCGAAGCCCTTGAGATTGAAAACGTAGGCCGTATGCGCAAGCAGGAGCTGATGTTTGCCATCATCAAGAAACGCTCCAAAACCGGCGAGACTAT
>JAYVPR010000353.1:0-4578 GCA_043757245.1 Polaromonas sp.
CAAGGTCAGCATGGAGCGCGAAGGCAACCTCGACGTGCTTGAAGTCAAGATTGAGCTACCCGACAAAAAGTAAAACCGCAGAATCTGCAGCGGCCTGAAAACCAGCAGGACGCAACAGGTCATCTTTGCTATTAATTAAATAGCAGTTTATGCCCGTATTTATTGGGCTAGGAGCCAATATAGTTCGGAATCAAAACTACTGTTCTGGCCTGTTTTCAGGTATCTTGGATTCAAGCAGTAAAAAATGGCCATGAAGGCCGTTTCAAAGCTTGAATTCACTCAAATCAGCCGCTCCTGTAGCGCTGCGCTTGCCAGTGGCCGCAAACGCGCAAAGTCCAGCAGTTCCGCCAGCCGTGCGCCTTTGCCCTGCCATTCGGTCACCACGTTTTCAGCCAGCAGTACGTAATGCCATGGCGGGCTGCCCCGGTCAAGCACACTCAGGTCATTGATGCGGTCGCACCAGGCCAGCGCTGCGCGCAGCTTACGCTGCACGTTGGGGTGAATGGTCTGCTGCTGCGCCTTGGTCTCTACCAGGTACACCGCGTCTCTGGTGCGCACCAGAAAGTCGGGTGAATAAAACGCCGGCAGGCCATCGTCCTTCACGTAGCGCAGCCGCGTGAAGGTGTGGCGGTTTTCGCTGAGCTTGCAGAAAGCTTCTACCCGCGTGTCCGCCTGCGCCCAGTGAATAAAGGCACGCTCTAGCCCGCCATTGCGCGCAGGCCAGGCTAGTCGTGTGTAAATGCACTTGCTGACTTCCACCGAATGGCTCTCCTGCATCATCAGGCGCGGCACTTCAGAGAGCTTGCGCAAGTGCACTTCGGTCTGCCCGGTCACATGCTTTTGTTCTGACTCTAGCAGCGCCACTGCGAACACCTTGGTGATGTGATCCACCACCGGCTGCAACAGCAATACGCGCCACTGCTCACCGTCCATCGGGTTAAAGGTAGCGCCAAACAGCTGCGTCCAGATGTAGTCGTCCAGCCAGCCGGTCAGCTCTGCCGTATTCACCTGTAGGTAAGGCTTGGCCAGGTGTGTGGCGACCTTGTTACCCCTAGGCAGAGGCTCACTCAGTGCCTGGCTAATGCGGCGCGTCAGCCGTGCCAGGTATTCGTTGTAGCCGCCCACACTCAGCACAGCGCCGTCCACGCGGTAGTCGCCAAACAGGGTGGCACTCTGCAGATCCTGCGATATAAACGTGTCGCCCTTGCCCAGCATGGCGGTCAGCTGCTCCAGGCTCAGGGCCGTGAAAGCGGGCAGGGTGAACAGGTCTAGCGCGTGGTGGTCCCGCACCTCGTCTGCTTCCTGCAAGATGAAAGGGATGCCAAAGTCAAAGGCTTCATAGCCATGCCGCAATTCCGCCGCGATCACGTCACCTGCACCCGGGGTGTCGTCGCCGTTTTCGCTGGTTACGCCTGCCAGGCCCTCCTTTATCAGATCGTCATAAAAAGACTGAAAGGCCGGGTGCTCCACGATAGAGAGCACATCCAGCAGGCTGCCCGGCTCTTGCCCGGCGTTGATGCGTTCGCGGTTCTCGCGTTTGATGTCGCTGTACTCCGGGTCACGCCACATCAGCCGCAGGCCACGGCCTATGGTTTGCTCCAGCAGGATCTGCGCTTGCGAGGTGCGCAGCGGCACGATCACACAAATATTGTTCACGTCAAAACCTTCGCGCAGCATCAGCACGCTGACGATGACGCGCGGGCTGGCATGGTGGTCCACGCTGAAAAGCCGCTCGCGCACGGGTGCCCAATCCTTCTCGCCCAGCTCTGCCTTCTTACCCGAGTCAATGGTCATCACGTCGTCTTGGCCCAAGCCTTCATCCTGCAAAAAACTGGTGACCAGCGGCGAGACAGAGGTGTCTTCGCAGACCACCAGCATCTTGGGGTGGCGTATGGGGTCAACGCCTGCAAAGTCGGCTTCCAGCTTGCGCAGTTTTTTTAAACCAGCCCGCAGCATCACGCGCTGGCCTTCGCTTAAGGCCGGGTTGCCGCTCTCGTCGCGCTCAGCCTTGAACTCCAGTGGCAGAGCACCAATCTCTTTGCGCCTGTCCAGCACCAGCGACTTCACCAGCCCGGCGCGCATGGCGGACTTCAAATCAAAGTCAGTGATGATGTGCGGGAAATAAACCTTGCGCTTGTTTTTTCCTGACCCGACATCGTTGTAAGGCGTGGCCGAAAAGTCAACCTGCACAAAACGCCGTCCTTTGGTTTCGGCAATGTGCGACAGGCTTTTTTGCCATTCCACTTCCGTCGTTTCACCTTCACGCTTGAACTCATGGATGTGGTGCGCCTCGTCATTGAAGACCATCAATTCGGGGAGCGCCGCCAGAAACGCCAGCACATTGCCGCGCGCATAGCGCCGGTCCAGCACGTCCAGGCTGTTGCCGGTGGCGCGGCCCGGCATCAAGGGCAGCACGGCACGGATCACTTGTTGCGGTTCCAGCGGCGCGCCGGGTGCTCCTACCGTATTTAAGTCCGCTTCGTCTTCAATCTCGTCCGGTATATCGCCATCGGTCAACAGGTGCCAGTTGGTGATGGCAATCATGCCGTTGCCGGTTGCCTTCAGACCGATCTCATTTTTGTTGCAGACGTTGCCGCGCACAAAAGCAAATACCGTGTCGCGATAAGCCTCGGGGATAAACAGGTCTGCAAAGCTTGCAATGTCAGACGTGGCAAAGTTGCGCGCGCCATGGCTGTTGGCCACCACCTTGCCGCAAAACGCATCCAGTAGCCGTTCGTAAACAATCAGCCCTGGCGCCACCACCATGAACTGTCGTGTAAACATGTTTAATAAGCGCGCATCATCAATGCCCTCTGCCAACGCAGCCGTTTTGTTCAGCAGTTGCCAGATCATCAGCGCCTGCAACACCCAGGTTTTGCCGGTGCCGGTCGCCATCTTGAAGCAGTATTTGGGGTGTGCGTGTTTGCCCTGCGCCACCTCGTTCAGCCGCGTCCCCGCCAGCAGCGCGTCAGGCGCAGCGGCGCGGTACAGGTCGAGCAGACTCCATTGGTCATGGCCGTGCCCCAGCACTTCATGCGCGACGATGGCGTTCAGGATGGCCTGCTTTTGCCCGGTATGAAAGTTCAGGCCACCGGGGTTTATGCCCGTCGTTCCTCCTCGGGCCAGCACCATGTCTTCGCCAAACCACCACTTGAGCAGCTCGCCGGTCGTTGGTGTGACCCGTTCAAAAATTTCTGCCGTGCCTGATTCCAGGCCATTGCACAGCTGGTTGGTTTTGGTGGTCAGGGCGAGGGAAAGTGCGAGTTGGTTGCTGGTATCGGTCATGTGTAGGATCCCTGCCCAATGCGTTTGTAAACAATTTGTTTATAATTTAACGGATGATTCGCAGCTTTGCCGATAAAGAAACCGAGGGCTTGTTTCGCACGGGAAAATCCCGGCGATTGCCGCCCGACATCCTGCGCCGTGCCGTCCTGCGTTTGAATCAACTTGAGCACACCACGTCGGTTGACGAATTGCGGTTTCCTCCTGCCAATCGCCTGGAGGCGTTGCACGGCGACAGAGACGGGCAATGGAGCATCCGCATCAATAGTCAATGGCGTGCGTGTTTCCGTTTTATGGATGGCGATGTTTTCGATGTCCAAATCATTGACTACCACTAAGGAGCATTCAGTATGAAACGCACTATCAACGGCTTGCCGCCTATCCACCCCGGTGAATACATCCGTGAAGCGCTGGAAGACTTGGGAATGACGCAGGCGGCGTTGGCAAAAACCTTGGGAGTTTCGGCGATGCGCATTTCGCATCTCGTGCGGGAAGAGCGGCCAGTGACAGCCGAATTGGCGCTGCGCTTGGGGCTGGCCTTCGGGCAAAGCCCGCAATATTGGCTGAATTTGCAAGCGGACTACGACCTGAAAATAGCCAAGGCTCAGTTCAAAGACAGCCTGCGTGCAGTGCGGGAACTCGCTGCGGCTTGACTCTCGCCCGAGCGACTTTCTGAATTGCGAGGAATACATGGAACAGAACTTGAAAACTGGTGGGTCGAGCATTTCGCTCACACCTTCGACGCGCTTACTGAATCAGAAGCTCGGTACCTCGCTCGCACCGAGACGGCTGACACCGTCCGAAATCGAATTGCTAAGGCAGAGCAAACAGGAAATAGCACAACGCTTTCCTGAAAACTACTCGCGTCATACCAGCCGCTGAGCTTGGAATGGGGGCTCATACTGCGCTAACTGTAGTCACAACCTCAGCCTCAAACCCAAATACATCCACCACCCGCACACAGACCTTGCGGGGGCCAACCTTGAGCAGTGTGGTCACCACGGCTTGAGTCACAACGCGCAGCTCATCCTCATCATTCGCGGTGTTGCCCCGGTAGTCCTGCCAGACCGACCTGAACACCTTGCCGTCATAGTCCGGGTCAACTGCCCAGTATTCGATCAGTGCCAGCGGCTCTTTGTTAATCACGGCCTGTAGTTTTTGCCGGTTGTCATCGTCGAGGTTGATGGCTTCGGGAGACAGCAGCACGTAGTTCTTCAGCTTGACGGTCAGCGTCTCCTGCTCGCCTTCTGAAATATCCGTTCGGACTGAGCTTGTCGAAGTCTTTTCATGTGCAGA
>JAYVPR010000354.1:0-4564 GCA_043757245.1 Polaromonas sp.
TGGGCTTGTTTGTACGCGGCGTGACGCAAAACCGCCCGATTGCGGCCTGCATGGGGGTGAACACGGCGCGCATTGACACCTATGCCTTCTCGCTCGGCTCTGGCATTGCAGGGCTGGCAGGTTGCGCCTTAAGCCAGGTGGGCAACGTCGGGCCTGACCTGGGGCAAAACTACATTGTTGATTCGTTCATGGTGGTGGTGCTGGGCGGTGTGGGGCAACTGGTGGGCACGGTGTATGCGGCGCTCGGTTTGGGGGTTCTGAATAAAGTTCTCGAAGGCTGGTCTGGCGCGGTGCTGGCCAAAATTGCCGTGCTGGTGTTCATCATTGTGTTTATTCAAAAGCGCCCGCAAGGTATTTTTGCGCTCAAAGGCCGGAGTGCTGAAGCATGAGCAAAGACATGACTCCCCCCGAAGCGCCTGCGGCGCCTCCCCCTCAAGGTGGCCGCTTGCAAGGAAGCACGACTATGAGCGAGCCGCTGAAATTACCTGCGCGTCAACCCCTGCTCAGCCGCACCGGCTGGGGTGCATTCCTGGTTGCTCTGATCATTGTCTGCATGCTCGCACCCTTGCTCAATCTGGTGGTGCCAGAGAGCAACGCGTTTCACCTCAGCGATTTCGCCATCAGCCTGACCGGCAAGATCATGTGCTATGCCATCTGCGCGCTGGCGATGGATTTGATCTGGGGTTACACCGGTATTTTGAGCTTGGGCCACGGCCTGTTTTTTGCACTCGGCGGCTATGCCATGGGCATGTACCTGATGCGTCAGATCGGGCTCGACGGCAACTACAAAAGTGGTTTGCCTGACTTCATGGTGTTCCTGGACTTGAAAACGCTGCCGTGGCATTGGCTGGGCAGCGCGTCGTTTACCTTTCAGATGGCGATGGTGGTGATTGCGCCTGGTTTGCTGGCGCTGGTGTTTGGCTTTTTTGCTTTTCGCTCGCGCATCAAGGGGGTGTATTTTTCCATCATCACGCAGGCGCTGACCTTTGCCGCCATGCTGCTGTTTTTTCGCAATGAAACGGGCTTTGGAGGCAACAACGGCTTTACCGATTTCAAACGTATCTTGGACATTCCCATAGCGCAGCCGAGTACGCGCATGGTGCTGTTTGTGCTGACGGGGCTGACGCTGTTGGGGTTTTATCTGTTCTCGCGCTGGCTGGTGCACAGCAAGTTTGGCCGTGTGCTACAGGCTATTCGTGATGCCGAAAGCCGCGTGATGTTCTCGGGTTACAACCCGGTCGCCTACAAGCTCACGATTTGGGTGATCTCAGCCGTGATGTGCGGCGTTGCTGGCGCGCTGTATGTGCCGCAAGTGGGCATCATCAACCCCAGTGAAATGAGTCCGGCCAACTCGATTGAAATAGCCATTTGGGCCGCCGTCGGTGGCCGTGCCACCTTGATCGGGCCGATTGTTGGCGCGTTTGCTGTCAACGGTGCCAAGAGCTGGTTTACGGTGGCTTTCCCCGAGTATTGGCTGTATTTTCTGGGCGCCATGTTCATTGCCGTGACGCTGTTTTTACCGCAAGGCATTGTGGGGTTGACTCGCACCATCATGGGCAAGCTCTCCGCCAGCAGGTTAGCCAGCAAGAGTGGGGCCAAGTATGACGCCTGATTTGATGGAGCAGGGTGCCAAGCGCCTGCAAGCGTTGAGTGCGCCTGCAGCCAGTGGCCAAACCGAATCAGGCGGGCGTCAAGCGGGCTTTTCCCGCATTGCGCAGGCCGGTGAGGTGGACACAACCCACGGGCGTATTTTGTACCTTGAGGACGTCAGCGTGAGCTTTGATGGTTTTAAGGCCATCAACAGCTTGTCGCTGGATATTGCCCCCGGCGAGCTGCGCTGCATCATTGGCCCAAACGGTGCAGGCAAAACCACGATGATGGACATCATCACGGGCAAAACCCGACCCAACAGCGGCACAGTATTTTTCGGCTCTACGATTGATCTGCTGCGCTACAACGAATTTGAAATTGCGCAATTGGGCATTGGCCGCAAGTTTCAAAAACCCACGGTGTTTGAGCAGCTCAGCGTGTTTGAAAACCTGGAGCTGGCTTTAAAAGCCAACAAAGCCGTAAAAAGCGCGATGTTCTTCAAGCTCGACTCCACCCAGAGTGATCGCCTCGCGCAAGTGCTGCACACCATCCATCTGGCAAGCAGCACGCGCCGTATGGCGGGTAACTTGAGCCATGGCCAAAAGCAGTGGCTGGAAATTGGCATGCTGCTCATGCAAGACCCCAAGCTGTTGCTGCTCGACGAGCCGGTGGCCGGCATGACGGACGAAGAAACCGTGCGTACCGCAGAGCTGTTTATCTCACTCAAAAAACACCACAGCCTGATTGTTGTGGAGCATGACATGAGCTTTATTGAGCGTATTTCTGAAAAGGTGACGGTACTGCATGAGGGCGCGGTGCTGGCTGAAGGCACGCTGGCTCAGGTGCAAAACAACGAAAAAGTGATTGAGGTGTATCTTGGTAGATAGCGCAATAACACCGATCCTTCAGGTCAAAGACATCAACCAATACTACGGCGGCTCACACATCTTGCGCGGCGTTAGTCTTGAAGCCCGCTTAGGCAAAGTCACGGTGCTGCTAGGCCGCAACGGCGTGGGCAAAACAACGCTGCTCAAATCGCTCATGGGTCTGGTGCCCATCCGCTCTGGCAGTATTCAATTCAACCACCAGGCGATAGAAAAAGCCATGTCGTATGAGCGCGCCAGGGCCGGTATTGGTTTTGTACCGCAAGGCCGCGAAATTTTTGCGCGCCTGACAGTGCGCGACAACCTGTTGATGGGCCTGGCCTATAAAAGCGCTGCTACGCCGATCCCTGCAGAGCTGTTTGAGCTTTTCCCCGTACTCAAGCAAATGATTTCACGGCGAGGTGGCGATTTGTCGGGTGGGCAGCAGCAGCAACTGGCGATTGCGCGGGCACTGGCTGCCAAACCCAAGCTGCTGATTCTGGACGAACCCACCGAGGGCATTCAGCCCAGCATCATCAAGGACATTGGCCGCGTGATCCGCATGCTGGCTGACCGGGGCGACATGGCGATTTTGCTGTGCGAGCAGTACTACGATTTTGCGCAGGAGCTGGCCGACGACTACCTGGTGATGCAGCGCGGCGAGGTGATCGCTCGCGGCCCCGGCAGCGAAATGGAAAGCAAGGGCATCCGGCAGCTGGTGGCAATTTGAGCGGATCGACTGAATTGCCTGAATGCTTCTGGTGCTCCGAGTGCTCCTAAATTATGAGCTTCTCTCGCCCGCATTCATTGGGATAAATCCTTATTCGGCCCCTAAAAATAGCTCAAAAGCACCTCAAAACGCTTGTGGAGGCGCAGTCTCAATGAAACTGGGACGCAGCGCTAATTTGTCTTGCAGTTTTGCCAAATTGGCATAACTGTCGCGCCATGTGACTTGCGGGAAGCGGTAGTCCAAATAACCCAGCGCGCAACCCACAGCCACGTCTGACAGGCTGAAATGCACGCCGCTGCAAAACGGTTTGTCGGCAAGGCCGGTCGCCATGGCTTTGAGCACGGCGTTGATTTTGCCCATCTGGCGGTCTATCCAGTCCTGACTGCGTTGCGCCTCTGTGCGGCCCGTGAAGAGGACTTCCATTCGCGCCAGCAGCGCGGCGTCCATCAGACCGTCTGCCAGGGCTTCCCAGGTTTTGACTTCAGCGCGCTCGCGGCCCTGAGCGGGAATTAGTTTACCGACAGGTGACAGCGTGTCCAAATATTCCACAATCACGCGAGAGTCAAAGACAGCCTCGCCGCCCTCCATTACCAGGCAAGGCACTTTGCCTAGCGGATTTGAGTGGGTGATGCTTGAACCTGCGGCCCACACGTCCTCAATCACATACTGGTAATCAAGCTTTTTTTCAGCCATTACCACGCGGACTTTGCGTGCGTATGGGCTGGCGGGGGAACCGATGAGTTTCATAGTCAGTGCTTAAAGCTTAAAAAATGGTTTAAGCCATTCTATCGATATGGCTCGCACGGTTGAGAGGTTTAGCAACACAAAAACAACGAATCGCCCACCAAGGGGCGATGATCACCCACAACAACCGAGAGTTAAGCCGTATGGCGGGGCTGCTAGGAGCCTGTCGGACTGTCGGACTATCGGGTCATCGGCTGCAATCCGACCGCAGCGGTCTATTTTTTTTACCGTCTTTTTGATCAATAGCGAGGCTATTGGCCTGCAAATCCGGTAAAAACTATCCTCGCCGGGGTCGAATTTCGCTTTGATGCCGATAGTCCGACAGGCTCCTAGCCTTCGGATTGTGCGTAGGCCCTATTGCCCAAGTTCCGATTCCGATTAACGCTGCCCCAGCCTAGCATAAGCCTACTAAAACATGGAGACCGGAGGCCGCGCGCCCCACCATTATGAGCATCGCTACTCCCATCCCTGGCTTGGCCAACGCTAGCCAACATCTTTATCAAGGACTCGCTCCGGCCAGTCTGTTTTCGCTTGAGGGTAAGGTAGCCCTCATCACCGGCGGTGCCGGCGGCATTGCCTTCGGTCTCGCAAAAGGCTTTGCTGCTGCTGGGGCGCGCATCGTGCTGGCCGACTTAAA
>JAYVPR010000355.1:0-17240 GCA_043757245.1 Polaromonas sp.
TGTAGTTGAGGCGCTTGAAAAAACTCTTGCAACCCACTAGGGCGGACAACATGCAACCCAACTTCACCCTCTCAACACCGCTGCAAACCGTCAGCAGCCATGTGATGGAAGACATCACCGAGCTGACCCTGAGCGACCTGTGCCGCGGCTGCGGCGCGCAGGCCGACATCATCATTGAACTGGTCAGCGAGGGCGTGATTGACATCACGTTGATTGAGCAGACCGTGCCGCCAGAGCTCTGGCGCTTTACCGGCCAGCACCTGCACCGCGCCAAAGTGGCCATGCGCCTGCATCGCGACTTGGGGGTGAACTTTGCAGGAGCGGCGCTGGCGCTACAGTTGATGGATGAACTCCAGGCTCTGAAGCTGCAATTGCATGAATCCGCTATTTAATCAGGAGCTTCTTGCGCCTGTATTTATTGGGCTAAAAGCCAATTTATCACCTGAAAATCAATAAAAAGACGATGCGAGGAAATTAATTGCCTTTTTACGTATCGAATCATGCCTCAAGCCAATAAAAATGGGCGTAATCAGCTATGTATTTAATAGTAAATAGTGCCTTCTTTTTTTTGATATCGCCAAGCTGATGGTTTACATCGCTTGCAGCTACCTGGCTGTGGATGGGCTACATGACGCTTTAGCTGACTGCAAAAAGATTCTTGTGCTGCTCACGCAAAAGATTTTTTTGCACCTTACCCATGGTGTTGCGCGGTAGTTCACTGACGACAAAGCACTGTTTGGGGATTTTGAAGTTAGCGAGCTTGGATTTCAAACTCGCAATGATCGCATCAGCTTGTAGCGTCGCGCCAACTCTGGCAATCACCACCGCCACGCCCACCTCGCCAAAGTCCGGGTGCGGCACACCGACCAAGGCGCTCTCAAGCACGCCGGGCAACTCGTTGAGGTAGCCTTCAATCTCCGCCGGGTAAACGTTGTAGCCGCCGCTGATGATGAGGTCTTTGCTGCGACCAACAATGGTGATGTAGCCGCGCTTGTCAATTTTCCCAACATCACCCGTTTTAAAAAATCCGTCAGTCGTGAATTCTTCTTTTGTTTTTTCCGGCATGCGCCAATAGCCTTTGAAGACATTTGGTCCCTTGACCTGAATACCGCCAATCTCATCGGTACCCAGCGATTTACCATCATCGTCCTGCACACGCAGCGTCACGCCTGGCAGCGCAAAGCCAACCGTGCCGCCACGGCGTTCACCTGCATACGGATTGGAGGTGAGCATGGCGGTCTCAGACATGCCGTAGCGTTCCAAAATCGTGTGGCCAGTCCGGGTTTGCCACTCATTAAAGGTTTCAATCAACAGGGGCGCAGAGCCCGCTACAAACAGCCGCATGTTACGCACCGCATGCTTGCTCAGTCCGGGCTCGTTCAACAAACGCGAATACAAGGTAGGCACGCCCATAAAGACGGTTGCCTCAGGCATTTTGCTCACTACAAACTTCGGATCAAACCTGGCACACCAGATCATTTTGCTGCCGTTGATCAATGCACCATGCAACGCCACAAACAGCCCATGCACGTGGAAGATGGGCAAAGCATGAATCAGCACATCGCCGGGCTTCCAGCCCCAGTAGTCTTTCAGCACTTGCGCATTGCTGAGCATGTTGCCGTGCGACAGCATCGCGCCTTTGCTCCGGCCTGTGGTGCCGCTGGTGTACAAAATGGCGGCCAGGTCGTCTGCGCATTTGCTGGCTACCGTGTGCTGGTCACTGCAATGCGCGGCGCGTTCAAGCAATGAACCCGTGCAGTCATCATCCAGCGTAAACACATTTTGTGTGCCTGCCTTGAAAGCAATCTTGCTGACCCAGCCAAAGTTTTTGCTGCTGCACACCACAACCGCTGGCTCGGCATTGCCGATGAAGTATTCAATCTCGGCGCTTTGATAAGCGGTGTTGAGTGGCAAAAAAACGTAGCCTGCACGCAACGTGGCCAGGTACAGCAGCATGGCTTCGACTGACTTTTCGACCTGCACGGCGATGCGTGCGCCCGCTGGCAGTTTGAGAGACGTCAGCAGGTTGGCCAGCATGGCGGTGGCGCGCTCGATGTCACGCCACGAGTAGTAAAGACCGTTGTCGGTCTCTATGGCTATCGTGTCCAGGTCAGCGGGAAAGGCGGCGCGCAGTGCAGTAAAAAGACTCTCGTTTTTCATGGCTTCAAATTATTCCAGCTTGGCCCCAGATACCTTGACCACTGCCGCCCAGCGCTTGATTTCACTGCTGACAAACGCGCCAAACTGTGCGGGCGTCAAATTGCCAAACTCTGCGCCGTTGCTGGCCCAAATGGCTTTGAGTTCATCAGATGCAGCAGATTTGCGCAGCTCTTCAACGATGCGGGTTTGCACATCGGCTGGCGTGCCTTTGGGTGTCCAGATACCGTACCAAGTAGTGACGGTGTAGTCAGGCAAGCCCAGTTCAGCCGCGCATGGCACATCGGGGAAAGCTGCGTTGCGCTTGGGGCCAGAGACCATCAGTGCCTTGACGCGACCACTCTTGATGTGTGCGCTGGATGAACCCAAACCGTCAAACATCATGTCCACCTGCCCGCCCACCAAATCGCGCAGCGACGGGCCAGCACCTGTGTATGGGATGTGCGTAATGAAGGTTTTAGTTTGCTGCTTGAACAGCTCGCCTGCGAGGTGGTGCGAAGTGCCAGCGCCTGCCGAGCCGTAGTTGTATTTGCCAGGTGCCTTGCGTACTGCCTCAAGAAAACCTTTGAAGTCTGCAAAAGGCATATTCTTGGGGTTTACCACCAGCACCTGCGGCACGTTGGCCATCAGCGCCAGCGGAACAAAGTCCTTCTCAAGGTCGTAGTCGAGCCGGGGATACATTGAGGGCGCAATCGAGTGGTGTACCGCACCCATGAACAGCGTGTAGCCATCCGGCGCGGCCCTGGCCGCAATGCCAGCGCCCAGCGTACCGCCTGCGCCACCCCGGTTCTCAATCACCATCGCCTTGCCAGATATTTTGGCGAACTGTGCCGACAGTGGCCGCGCAAATGCATCAGTACCTCCACCCGCCGGGAAAGGCACCACTACATTGACCGGCTTGGATGGCCATGTGCCTTGCGCGTAGCTGCCCAAGGCTAGCGTGGCTGCGCCTGCGGCAGTAGCCCGCAGTACGTTACGGCGCGTGGCCATGTGTTGAAAGTTAAATGTTGCAAATGTCATGTTGTCTCCGATAGTTATGGCTCAAATATACAAATCTTCTATCGCTTTTGCTACCGGGATTTTCCCCTGTGCCAGCATTGCGCGGTGCTTGTCCAGCCGTTTCAAGTCATACAGATAATTGACCATCAAACCATAGGACTGTTTGAGTCCCTTGCTGGAGGGGTCGCCTGCCCAATTCAGCCGCTCAACTCGCGCGCCGTTGCCCAGGTGAAATTTAGCCACTGTATCCAGCGGTTTGCCGTCAAGGTTTTTACGGCCCAGATAGTGGGCAGCTCGCTGCAAGGCAGCCATTTTTAGCTTTGATTTTTCAGGCAAGCCCAAGACATCCGCGTCTTGCAGCGCATTGGCCAAGTCTGGTGAGTTGCGCCCCAACCAGGATCGAAAACCCGGAATCGGCGACAGTGTGGCAAACGTTTTGAGCTTGGGAAATTCAGCCTTCAGCGTTTCCATCACGCGCTTGATCAGCGAATCACCAAAACTCACGCCTCGCAAACCCGCCTGCGTGTTGCTGATGGAATAAAAAATGGCGGTTGTTGCAAGGTTCAAATCTTCTGCATCGGCTGATTCATCCAGCAGTGGTGTGATGCAGCCAGCAATGTCGTGCGTCAAAGCTACCTCTACAAAAATCAGCGGTTCATCGGGCAGACGTGGGTGAAAAAACCCGTAGCAACGGCGGTCAGAATCCAGCCGGTTTTTGACATCCGACCAGCTTTTGATGTCGTGTACTGCTTCGTATTTGATGAGCTTTTCAATCAACGAGGCGGGTGAGTCCCAGCTGATGCGTCGCAGGTCTAAAAAGCCCACGTCAAACCAGGTGGAGAACATGTATTCCATCTCCACATCCAGCGCAGCCAAACGTTTGTCAGTTTTCAAATGCGGCAGCATATCAGCGCGCAAATCGACTAAAAAACGAATCCCTTCAGGAAAGGCGCTGAAGCGCTGGAGCAGCCGCCTGCGTGGCGACACCGTTGCGCGGCGCAAGCGCACCTCTGCCACGGCTTCATCAGCTGTGCCCACCAACGCTGCAAACTGGGCTTGTGCAGCTTTGGTTTTTTGTGCATCAGCTACAAACTGCTCGCTCATGAGCAGCCACATGTCACGTCGCTCATTCGGTGCGGCTTTGGCGTACCAGCCGGCCACGCCCTTGGCGCGCAAGCCACCTTCTACCTCGCTGACCTGTGGGTCGATGATGGCACGCAGCTCTTGCAAGGTGCGGCGCAACACGCGCGGCGACAGCGCTTCTTCTTTTTGCCGCAAGATCGCTTTCAAGCGATCACGGGTGCTGCGACCGCTCAGTGGCAGGTCTTCAGGAGCTATATTTTTAGGAGCTACTTGCGCTCGAATTTGTTGGTCTGGCGGCACATTTAATACCTTTTTTTCGTCACTATTGGTATTTTTTTGACCTGAAAGGCGCGAAACACTGCGATTTAACCAATCGGGCGGGCTCATGCTGCAAACCTGGCCTGCTGGCTGCGCACTTGCCGCAGTGCATCACGCTGGCGTGTGAGGTGCGTACGCATGGCGGCTTCTGCGCCCTCGCTGTCGCGACTTTTGAGCGCAGCAAACACCGTCAAGTGCTCTGACAAACTTTGCTTTAAACGCCCGGGCGCACCCAAAGACTGCAAGCGCGACAGCTTCAAAATTTTGCGTAAATCGGCAATGCTTTGGCTTAACCAGCGGTTATTGGCCAACAAAATAATTGCCTCGTGAATGGCAAAGTTGCAAGCGTAGTAGTCTGTGATGCGGCCGGCCTTGGCGTGGCCTTGCAGCTTGTCGTGCAGACCGCCAAGCTCAAGCAAATCAGCGTCACTGGCATTGCGTGCCGCCTCGTAAGCGCAACGCCCTTCAAGCAGCGCAATGACCGGAAAAATATCGTCCAGGTCTTGCTCTGTGACAACCATGACAAAGCAGCCCCGCCGGGGCTCGTGGCGCAGCAACCCTTCAGCCGTCAAGACCTTCAACGCCTCACGCAAAGGTGTGCGCGAAATCGCCAGCCGCTCACACAAGTTCACCTCATCAACAAAACTGCCAGGCACCAAAACGCCCGCAAAAATCTCTTCGCGCAAGGTGCTGATAACTTCTTGATGCAGTGAGTTTGGATACAAGCGCATGGTCGATTACAACGAGACAAATTAAAAAAGAACGAGTTGAACCAACAGAGTCAATAGCAACAGATTCAATAGCAACAATGAAACAAATGAAAGCTTGCTATTTTGCATAATTATGCATAATTATACAAATTTTGCAATGTTGGCAAGCGCAAGTGTCAACCCGTTCAAGTGACGATTGCGGCCAGTTTCGCAGCCTCAGCCTCTTGCAGGGCTCGCCACATCACCTTGCCTGAGCCGCTTTTGGGCAACACGTCAACAAACTGCACGACGCGCGGATATTTGTAGGCAGCCATGTTGTCTTTGCACCAGTTGATGATCTCAAGCTCGCTGACTTGCCCTTTGAACGCGGCACGCAGCACCACCACAGCCTTGACTGACTCGCCACGATACACATCCACGGTTGAAATAATGCAAGCCTCCTGAATCGCGGGGTGCCTGAACATCAGCGCCTCTACCTCAGCTGGCCAAACCTTGAAACCCGAAGCGTTGATCATGCGTTTGAGACGGTCAGTGATGAAGAAGTAACCTTCTTCATCAATCCGACCCAAGTCGCCCGACCGAAAAAATCGCTTGCCATCCAGCTCGATGAAGGCATCCCTATTTGCATCAGGTCGTTTCCAGTAGCCTTGAAAAATTTGCGGGCCGCTCATAATGATTTCGCCCTGCTCGCCTTGCACAACCTCTTTCAACGTGATCGGGTCAATCACCCGAGCATCAACGCTGATAAAAGGCACACCCAGGCACTGCTGCTTGGTTCTGTCGTGCGGGTTGCTGTGCGATGGTGCGGCGGTTTCAGTCAGCCCGTAGCCTTCCGCGTAGTGCAGGCCGTAACTGTCAAACAAACGCTGCGCCACTGCCTGCGGCATGGCAGCGCCGCCACCGCCGATGTAAATCAGGCTGCTCACATCAAACTTGTCGAAGTTGGGGCTTGCCAACAAATCAATCACCATGGTCGGTATGTTCGTCCAGTGCGTGACGCGCCAGCGGCTGATGAGCTGCCCAGCCAGCTCACGGTCCCAGCGCGGCATGATGACCAGCGTCGTGCCGCCGTACATCGACGCGTGCATCACAGACACCATCCCTGTGATGTGAAACATCGGCACGACAGACAAGATGACGTTCTCAAAGTGGGTGCTGCCCCACAGGGCTGTTGCTACCGCGTTGTGCATGATGCTGGCGTGCGTGTGCATGCAGCCCTTGGGCAAGCCGGTGGTGCCGCTGGTGTAGGGCAGCACCGCCAGATCTTGTGGGGTGGCGCTGTGTGCGGGCAAATCAGTCACGCCGCCTGCCAGCGCGTCAGCCCAGGTCATCACCTGGCCGCCCTCGATAGCGGGCAGTGCATGCCGTGTGCCCAGCCAGGACGCCCAAGCTTCAGGCATGGCTGCATTGCTGGCTGACAGGTCAAACGCGTCGCTGTAATGGGTGACGATGATATGGCTTAGTCGCTCACAGGGCGCGAGCTGCACATTGGCCTTGGCCAGCTCGGCAGCTAGGTCAGCAGAGGTGATGGCGACTTTGGCATCCGGGTCAAGAATGTAATGCTTTAGCTCTTCAGCGCGGTTCATGGGATTAACAGGCACCACCACGGCATTAGCCCGCAGAATGGCAAAGTGCGCTATCACCCACTGCGGGCAGTTCTGCATGTTCAGCACCACGCGATCGCCTTTTTGGACACCCATCCGGGCAAGTGTGGCGGCCAGCACTTCAGCCTGATTCAAGACCTCACTGTAAGTCAGTGTGCGGTCAAAAAAGACCAGCGCAGGCTTGTTTGGAAATCGCAGCGCATTGGTGGCCAGGTTGTGCCACAGCGATGTAGCAGGTGCCCTGATGTTGCGCGGAATGCGCTTGGGCCAAACCGTATAGTGGCGTTGGTGGGGTGGAAATGAAGGTGACGACGAAGATGGCAAGGGAGAAGACAAAGGCAACGCTCCTGGAGTTCACTACAGATTAACTGTAGCTGACCCGCGCCGCATTGGGGAAGCTCCTGATAAAACAGTGTCTCCCCAGAGACGCAGTCACACCCACGTTTTTACAGGGCTACAGCCACTTTTAGCTGTAGAACCGACGCGAAAACTCCTTAGCGCAAATTACCAGTGTGTCCAAATGAGAAGCGCCCCGGTTGTGGCCATACCGTCAGGCCGTGCGGTTCGCGCCCGACCTTGACTTTGTCTACCGCGCCGCTGTCGGTGTTGAAGCGGTACACCTCATCGTCGTAGCGACCGCCTAGCCACAAGTATTTGCCGTCTGCACTGATATTGCCCATGTCCGGGCTGCCACCACCGGGTACAGGCCAGTTTTTAGTGACTTTGCGGGTTGCAAAGTCAATGACGCTGACGCTGCCTTTGCCATTCGGCGTACCGCGTATTTTGTTGCTACCACGGTTGGCCACGTACATATTTTTGCCATCCCGGCTGGGGTACAGACCGTGCGCACCAACGCCGGTGGGAATAAAACCGATCTGCTTGAAGCTTTCGCCATCGACCACATGCACGCCGTCAACCATCATGTCGGCCACATAAAAAATCTTACCGTCGGGCGATATGCGTACGTCTTGCGGCATGCCGGGCGTGGTGCAAATGTCTGCACCAGCCGGATTGGCCGGGTCAGGTATATAACGTGGTTTTTTACCCGGCGCGGCTATCAGTGCTTGAGCATCAGGCCGGTCGAAGTAAGCGCTGAGTTTGATGGTGTCCACCACCTTGCGGTTGACCAGATCAATCTTTGTGATCGAACCGTTGAACTCGCAGGTAAACAACGCGAATTTGCCATCGATTGAAAAATCAGCATGGTTGATGCCCGCGCATTTGGGTGTGGGAATGGTGAACTTCATGGCCATGGTTTTGGCATCCCTGAAGTCCAGCCGCTTGTAGGCCTCAGCCACCACAATGGCGAATTGGCCGTCGGGTGACCAGTACAGGTTGTACGGGTCATCGACTGGCACAGACTTGCCGGACTTGCCGGTTTTTGGGTCGATCGGCGTCAAGCTACCGTCAAGTCGGCCCTCGGCATTGTTTGCTACCCAAAGTGTTTTTAAATCCCAACTCGGCACAATGTGTTGTGGATGTACGCCCACTTTGAAGGTGTCAATTACTTTCATCGTCGCCGGGTCGATTACCGACACCGTGTTGGCGCCCCGGTTAGGCACGTACACGCGTTCCAGCGCGCCTGCCACGTTGGGACTCAGTTTGCCAGAGGCAATCTCGCTGTACAAGTTGGCTTTGTCGATGGCGGGCGGCATGCCGCTGACCATATCCAGCGGGCCGGTTGACAACGGGCCCGGCGGGGGGATGACTTGTTTGGTGTATCCGGCATTTGCGCCAGGTACAGCGGGCTTTGCTGTCGGGCTGGGTGGCGTTTGAGCCGCAGCTAATGACACGGCAGCCACACAGCCTACGGCAGCCAGCACATCTGCCAACGAATAATTTTTACGCATGTGAATGACTTTAGGGCTTGAGATATGAACGTGGATTGAACAGAAGGTGGAAGCTGGGCACCGCGCTAGCGCGGTACGGCTGTTGCCTTTTTTATGGCATCAACAGTCATTTTAACAACCGCATCTACGCCCAACTGTCCGTTGGCAGCGCTCGATGCGCGCGGGTCACCCAAGGTGCCTAAAGCCCAGCCGCCACGCGCAGCCTCTGCGAAGCGCTCCGGCCTGACCATGCCGGGATCAATCGCCATCAATAAAGACGTGTCAGCAGATCCTGCATGGGTCCCGATCTCTGCACTGCTCAGGCCTTTGGCCTTTAGAGCGTCAATGTAAATGCTTTGGGTACTGCGGTAGTAGTCCGCCATGTAATGAACGCGCACGTTTGATCTGGCCGCTTCGCGGTTGAACTGTGCAGCCACTGCGGCCAACACCTTTTGATAATTTCCGCTGTCGCCCAGCAGCACCACATCGGTAAAACCATGCTTTTTAAAGCTGAGGGCCGTGCCCAGCAAGATGTTTTTGAACGTATCTTCTGAAATAGAAATCGTCCCGGCGAACCCCATATGCTCTGTAGGCGGGTCAATGTTGCCTTCAGGGGTGTAGCTGAGTACAGGCGCGACCAGCGCATTGCCTAGCGATACCGCAATTTTGCCCGCCAATGCCTTGGCGCGCACGTTGTGCTTGCCAATCGCCATGTGCGGGCCGTTTTGCTCTGTACCACCAATCGGAATGAGCACGATCTTTTTACCCGCCTTCAGCGCTGCGCTGACTTCTTGCGTGGTCAGCTCTTCAATAAAAACGCTGCTTTGGGCTGAAGCAAACTCTGGCAAGCAAACAGCCACCATCCAGACCATCGCGACCCACCAACGACTTTTCTGCATGCCTGTTTCCCAAGGTAAAACCAGCATTGTCGCTGGCGAGTACGCCTGTCACCACCTCCCGGCACAATCAGCAACTATTTTGTTCACTGATTTCATACCCCGTATCCTTTATTTCTTCGCCCTGTGCAACCTGGTCATTGGAAGCGGCGCATTTGTACTGAGCGGCATTTTGCAGCCGCTGGCCCGTGAACTGGGTATCAGCGTGGCAGCCGCCGGGCAAGTCATGACGGCCTATGCCATCGCCACCGCTTTACTGGCACCGGTGCTGATTTTGCTGACCGCCAAATGGCCACGCAAACGTGCCATTCAATTGGCTTTGGGCTTGTTTACCTTGGGCAATTTGGTGTCTGCGCTTGCACCCACGCTTGGCGTGCTGCTGCTGGGCCGGGTGCTGATGGGCGCGGGGGCAATGTTTACGGCTGCAGTATCAGCCTACGCTGTGACGCTGGTGGCTCCAAGCTTGCGTGGCCGGGCTTTATCAACTGTTTTTTTGGGCATGAGCATCAGCTACGCCGTGGCCTTGCCCATTGGTGCATGGCTGGGTTTTGAATACGGTTGGCACACGCCAGTGTGGTTGTGTGCAGCCGCCAGCTTGGCAGCGCTACTGGCTGCGACTGTTCTGCTACCCAAAGGTGTTGCGACGGCCAACACTAGCTTTTCATGCTTTAAAACGGCGGCAAAACAAAGCGCTGTGCTGCGCGTTTGGCTGCGCACGCTGCTGTTTTTTGTAGCTATCTTCAGCGTGTTTGCCTACGTGGGGCCGGTGCTACTGGCTTTGAACGCCATGGGCGCCACACAACTGTCGGCGGTATTGGCTGTTTTCGGTGTGGCGGGTATTGCAGGAACACTGCTAGGCGGCTGGGCCAACGACCGCTTTGGTTCACTGCGCACACTAGGCGTGCAACTGACGGTGCTGGTTAGCATGATGTGCCTGCTGCCACTCACCCAAGGCCACTTGCTGGCAACCGTGGCCACACTGGTGGTGTGGGGTATGGCAGGCTTTGGCCTGACAGCTCCCCAGCAAAGCCGCCTGGTCAGTTTGGCACCCACGCAAGCTCCGCTGCTACTGAGTTTGAACAGCTCCATGCTTTACCTGGGTACGGCGCTGGGGGCGGTTGTCAGCGGCGCGTTGATCCAGTCTGTAGGCTTGGCTAATTTGAGTTGGGTGGGGGCACCGTTTGGCCTGGCAGCCCTGCTGACGCTCGCGTTTGACCGCGCGCCGGTGGTCAGCTCGTTGCTGCAAACCAGCTAAAGGGAGCCTTAAACATGGCGATGGCTGGGCTTTGCCTTTCCAGGCACCTTGGGCAAGCTGTCAGCCCGCTCGTGCAGCGCTTCAATGATGTGGCAGGTTATGTCCAGCCCATCACAACGGCCACGTAGCGCTTTAAGGTCTTTTTCTAGTGTCTTCAACTCCATCTGGCGCGCGCGTACATGTGCCAAGTGTGTATCTAGCGCTCCTCGCGCTCTCGCGCAATCTGCCTTGATGTTCAGGTCAAGACCGAGCAGCGTGCGCACTTCGTCAAGCGACATGTCCAGCGCCCGGCACAACCTGATAAAACGCAGCTGGTGCAAATCACCATCGCTATACATTCGGTAGCTGTTGTCACCCCGCATTTGCGGTTTGAGAAGCTTTTCTTTTTCATAAAACCGAATATTGGCAGCGGTTACGCCACTCAAGGCTGCGGCTTGGCTAATGCGGTAGCGGGCTAGCGTCTGCTGATCAGTGGCCATGGCGGTGGTGCGCATCAGGGTAATGCGCGTGGTCGTGGGTTAAAGGCTGGTGATCATGCGCATGCACGTGCGGCTCGTTGGCATCAACGCCTGACGCATGGTCGTGCAAGTGGTGCTCATCATGCACATGTGCATGCGCGTGGCTGTGCGCACGGTGCTGGTGCTTGTGGGCATGATGCTCGGTCAAATGCAGCCACACGCCGAGTCCCATCAGCGCGCTGGCGGCCCCGAGTTGCCAACTGACGGGTTCTGCAAAAAGCAAAACAGATATCAATGCGCCCACAAATGGCGCCGTTGAAAAATAAGCGCCTGTGCGCGACGCACCCAGGTGCCGCAAAGCCACGACAAACAAGGCAAGGCTGACGCCGTATGCTAAAAAACCAACCACCATCGCAGCTGATAGGCTTGCCGCAGACGGCACGGCAGCACCCATCACAAAGGCTAAAACCAGATTGGTCACACCGGCTGACATGCCCTTGATACAAGCAATCCACGAGGCATCATTGAGCGCTACCTTACGGGTGAAGTTGTTGTCCAGCGCCCAAAAAGCACAAGCCAGTACCACCGCGAATGCAGGCCACAGCTCATCAGCCTGCAGACCAGCATCGACACCTCCTTGCGGCCAACTGAGCAGCAACGCGCCGGCAACAATCAGCGCCATGCCAATGGCAATGCGACTGCCCAGGTGCTCTTTAAAAAGTGCCCAGGCTAGCAGTGTCGTCAGCACTGCCTCGGCATTCAGCAGCAACGATGTATGGCTGGCTGCCATGCGGGTCAGCCCGAACATCAACAACACAGGGGCGACCCCGCCGCCGCACACCACTGCAGCTAACAACCAAAGGGATTCGCTGCGATTCAAGCGCGGTGTTGATAGCTTTTTAATCAGCCTGTAAATCAGTAGCCCCAAGCCAGAACCCGCATACAGCAAGCCAGCCAGCAGCCACGGGCTGACTTGAACCAGCAGGCCTTTGGCCAACGGCGTACCCGCACCAAATAAGAAAGCAGATGCGAGAGCCGCCCAAACGCCCATATCCTTAATATTTAAACGTGTAATTTTCAAGCTGCTTGACCTTCAAGTGGGTTTAAAGTTTCCAATCATGCCATTCATTCAAAAAACCTGAGTCATAAAACATGTCAGCCAATTGCGGTCACGCTCACAACAACACTAACGCCAACGACCCGCGCTACCGCAAAATTTTGTGGGTTGCGCTGGTTGTTAATCTGGCCATGTTTGCGATTGAAATTGGCGCAGGTTTCAAGTCCGGTTCAACTTCTTTGTTGGCAGACGCGATTGATTTTTTTGGTGATGCGGCCAACTATGGTGTATCGCTGGCTGTGCTTTCAGCAGGTGTCGTTTTGCGTGCTAGAGCTGCCTTACTCAAAGGCGCTTGCATGATGGCGTTCGGCATTTTTGTATTGGCTCGCGCGGCGTGGATGTTTAATCAGGGCGGCACGCCCGAGGCGCTGACGATGGGCGTTATTGGCCTGCTGGCCCTGGCGGCCAACGTGGCGGTAGCTGCCATGTTGTACGCTTACCGTGCAGGCGATGCCAACATGCGCAGCGTGTGGCTGTGCTCACGCAACGACGCGATTGGCAACATCGCTGTGATGCTGGCGGCGCTGGGCGTTCTGAGCACAGGCAGCGCCTGGCCTGATTTGCTGGTGGCCTGCGGTATGGCTGTACTGGCACTTAGCGGTGGTTGGTCGGTACTGCGGCAGGCGCGGCAAGAACTGCGCCGGGGTAGCAAGGCATGAACTGCCATGTCCGCGGACGAGCTGCATTCCGTGCGCGACACGGGGGGTTTCCGTGCTGTTAACATCTTGCCCGTGAATCGCCTGATCTGCACCTTCTTCATCGCTTGGCTAGCCCTGCTGTCCGTAGGCTCGCAGGCGTATGCCACGGCAGACGCCGCGCATGAGTTGAGTCATTTGAGCGTGTTTGAGACTGGCGGAGCTGACGTTGCCGAGAATGTCAATATCGCGAAAGCCAAGGCCGACCCGGCGCACGGGCATGATCACTTTGACACGTGCGGCCTCAGCCACTGCAGTCACGCCCACACCACGGGCGTGCCGAACACCCAGCACGCAGCGCTGGCCGATGCAGGCAGCACCGCACCGCTAGCCACCCTGCAGCCCTGGGACAGCCGCGAGCGACCCAACAGCATCGAGCGCCCCAAATGGGTTCTCACCACGCCTGCCGTGGTGAACCTTTTGAGCTAGCGCACCAGCATTTTTATGCTGCGCGGCGAGCGCAGAGGTTCACCGAAGTTTGTTTGACTTCGGAGAACTTGTTTGTTTCATTTTTACTTTTTCACGCATTCGCGTAAATTAATCGGCGTCCTAGCAGTGCCGTTTGCCCTCGCGGTCATTGTAAGTAGCGCGCTTGCACAGACCGCAATGCCAGCACCCAGCTTGAAGCAAGCGCTCGATGCCGCGTGGCAAATCGGAGCCGCGTCCCGCTCTGAAGGCAACCGCCGCAGCGAGCTGGCCGCCAAAGAGAAAGCTGCCAACAGCTGGATCTCAGGAGAACCCGTTGCTGGCATCGCCCACCGCAGTGACAGGCTGAACAAAAACGAAGGCTTTCGTGATTACGAGGCTGAACTAGAGTTGCCGTTGTGGAACCGCGGCGTACGCAATGCCGCGCAGGCCGATGTTGCTGCCCAGCGCCAAGGTTTTGACGGTCAATTTGCGTTGGCCAAACTCGAACTAGCTGGTGAGCTGCGGGCGGTCGCTGCCAGCGCAGCGATCGCGCAGGTTGAGCTGGAACTCAACAAGCGCAAACTGACGGACGCCAGTGTGCTGACGCAAGATTTGCTGCGCCGCGTCAAAGTTGGCGAAAGCGCGCGTGTTGATGCGCTGCAAGCGCAAGTGTTGGTGCAACAAGCGCAAACGGCGATGGTGCAAGCTGAAAGTCAGCTGGTGCGTTTGCAAAAGCAGTGGCTTGGCCTGACGGGGCTGGCAATCGTCTCCCCGCTGGACGAAGTGCTTACCGCCAGCGCCGCCAATGATGGACTGGCAACTCCGGTGTCGCCGGACCACCCCGCCCTGCGCTTTGGTCAAGCTCAACTAAACAGCGCACAGGCCAAATTGACGCTGGCCGAGGCTGACAAGCATAGCCCGATGTCGATTGGCGTCGGTGTGGGCCGCGAGCGCACTACTTTTAATTCAGCTGGTGAAACCAAGCTGCGCATTGCCTTGCGTGTCCCTTTGGGCGGCGACAACCGCAATGCGCCACGGCGCGCTTTTGCAAGAGCAGAGCTGGACACCGCCCAGGCTGAAGCCGATGCGTTGTTGCGACAAGTACCCAACGAAGTAAGCGCGGCGGCCACGGAGTTGAGCAACGCGCGCTTGACGCAAACCGCCGCACGCGAGAGAGCTCGCCTCAGCACCGAAGTGCAAACACTCATCACGAAATCATGGCGTCTGGGCGATAGCGACCTGCCCACCCGCCTGCGCGCGGACAACGAACAATTTGAAGCCAGCCTTGCGCTGGCCAAAACCAGCATTGAAGTGCAACGCGCCATTGCTAACTTGAACCAAGCCCACGGAATACTGCCATGAACGCTCAACACCCCATTTCTACCTCTTTTTACATATCAAATACGCCTATAGCCCAATCAATACGGTCGATATTAACTATTATTTTCATAGCGTTTGGTTTTTCACTTGTATCGTTGCTAACGCCCGCTTGGGCAGGCCCAGGCCACGGTGACGAGCCCGCTGCAGCTGCTGGCACAGCGTCACCACGCATCACCAGTCATTCAGACCTGTTTGAGATTGTCGGCATGATTGAGGGCAATGAGCTGAAGATTTACCTGGACCGCTACGCCACCAACGAGCCCGTGACGGACGCAAAAATTGAAGTTGAAGTTGGCAGCATCAAAGGCATAGCTGCCGCGCAAGCAGACGGCAGCTACAGCTTTAAAAACGATGTGTTTGTAAAGCCGGGCGACTTGGCCATCAGCTTCACCATACTGGCAGGCAAAGACGCTGACCTGCTGGCAGGTGACTTGAAAATCGCCACCCCAGCCGATGACCATGCGGATGATGACGTCGCCAAACCGTGGCTACGCTGGGCCGCCTATGCAGGCGCTGCGCTGCTTTTGGTATTGATCGCTGTAACGGTTTTGCGCAGGCGCTCCGCTAGTTTCGTTTCAAACGCTACATTTTTAGTAGCTGTTTGCGTATTATTTTTAAGCGCCACGGCATCTTTTGATGCCAAAGCCGGGCCCGGCCATGACCATGGCGAAGAAGCTGCCCCCGCTGCCAGCGGCAACGCACCCAAGCGCCAGGCAGACGGTGGCGTGTTTTTGCCAAAGGTCTCCCAGCGCCTGCTGGGCATACGCACCGTTACAGTCGTTGAGGCGACTCTGCCCAAGGCAATTGAGCTGACAGGCCGTGTGGTGGCCGATGCCAATGCAGGCGGCAAAGTGCAGCCGACCCAAGCCGGGCGTATTGAAGCGGGCCCACGCGGCTTGCCCACCCTGGGCCAAGCCGTGCGCAAGGGCGAAGTGTTAGCTGTGGTGCGTGCATCCAGCAGCGCGATTGAGCGCGCCAACCAACAGTCACAAAGCACTGAGCTGAAAAGTAATCTGGACCTGGCAAAAAAGCGCTTGGCCAGGCTGGAGCAGCTTGAAGGCACCGTGCCTGCCAAAGACATTGAAGCTGCCAAACTGGACGTGAGCAGCCTGCAGCAACGCTCAGCGGCGATAGGCGCAAGCGTGGTGGCGCTAGAGGCGCTGGTGGCGCCAGTTTCGGGTGTGATTGCCTCAGCCAACGTGGTGGCGGGTCAAGTGGTGGATGCACGCGAAGTGCTGTTTGAAATTGTTGACCCTGCCCGCCTGAGCGTGGAAGCCAGCGCGTTTGATGCTGCCTTGCTGACCAATATTAAGTCAGCCAGTGCCAGCCCAGCAGCGGGTATCCATGTTCCGCTGGTTTTTGTCGGCGCAGGCCGCGTCTTGCGTGAAGGGGCTATTCCCGTTTTGTTCAGAACCGCAGCGCCGAAAACCGGCGCCCCGGCAAACGCCGAACTGGCTGTAGGCCAACCCGTCAAGGTGTTGGTACAAACCAAAGAACAGGTAAAAGGCTTTGCTGTGCCCGCGAGTGCGGTGGTTAAAAACCAGAGCAACCAGGACATGGTCTGGCTGCATACCAGTGCTGAATTGTTTGTGCCGCGCGCAACCCGAGTGGTACCGCTAGACGGTGCAACGGTATCCGTGGTGGATGGCCTGAAAGCTGGTGACCGGGTGGTGACGCAAGGCGCACCCTTGGTTAATCAGGTTCGCTAATCAAGTGCAAGTGCGATAAGGCTAAGAACATCATGTTTGAAAAACTCATACGCTCATCTTTGGGCAATCGATTGATGGTGATCGTGCTGGCTGCGGTCTTGATGATTGCAGGCGGCATGACCCTCGTCAAGATGCCCGTCGACGTGTTCCCCGATCTGAACAAACCCACCGTCACACTGCAAGCCGAAGCGGGCGGCATGGCACCTGAAGAAGTCGAGCAACTCATTACCGGGCCGCTGGAAATAGCCATGAGCGGCATACCGGGTGTTGAGAGTATTCGAAGCGTGTCCAGTGTGGGCTTGTCTTTTGTGTACATCACCTTCGACTGGTCTACCGACATTTACCGAGCCCGCCAAATGGTCAGCGAGCGCCTGCAACGGGCCAGAGACCAACTGCCACAGGGTGTGCAGCACCTTGGTATGGGGCCAATCAGTTCCATCATGGGCGAGATCATGCTGATTGCCCTGCCGATTGACACAGCCAAAATCAGCGCGATGGCAGTGCGTGAGTACGCTGACTTTGTGATGCGTACCCGCCTGCTGACCATCCCCGGCATTGCGCAAGTGGTACCGATTGGCGGTGAGGTACGGCAGTATCAGGTGCAGCCTGACACTGCACGCAT
>JAYVPR010000356.1:0-4538 GCA_043757245.1 Polaromonas sp.
CGCTTTCGACGACTTAAGTCCGACAGGCTGCTAGAGCCAACAACAGGCCGACGAGTGCGTGACCCATAAGGGGTCAACCCGCCAGCCCAACAAACACATTTTGTACATCGTCATTGGCATCAATGGCTGCCAAAAAGGCCACCACTTCCTCCATATCCGCTGCGCTTAGGCTGGCTGGATCGATTGGATTTTTGGCTTTGTAGCCCAGTTTGGCTGACAGTACGGTAAATCCTTGGGCGGGCAACGCGCGGCTGACCAGGTCCAGGTCGGTGTGGTCCGTCAGGAACAGCGTGTGGCCTTCCTCCTCACCTGGCTCAAAGTCCTGCGCACCCGCTTCAATGGCAGCGGTTTCGGCGTCTGCGCCGGGGGCGGTGGGTTCGGCTTCGATCATGCCCACATGGTCAAAGTCCCAAGACACGGAACCTGACGTGCCGAGTTGCCCTTTGCGAAACAGCACCCGCACCTCAGATGCGGTTCGGTTGTGGTTATCGGTCAGGCATTCGACCATCAGCGGGACGCGGTGCGGTGCAAAGCCTTCGTAAATAACATGTTCAAAATGCACCGCTTCGGTACCGGTGCCTGAGCCTTTTTTAATTGCGCGATCCAGCGTGTCTTTGGGCATGCTGACCTTGCGTGCTTGCTCTACCAGCAGCCGCAACTTGGCATTACCGGCAGGGTCAGCCCCGCCACGCGCTGCCACCATGATTTCTTTGGCCAGTTTGCCAAATACCCGACCCCTGGCGTTGGCTGCCAGCTCTTTGCCTTTTGCTTTCCATTGGGCGCCCATGATGTGTTTTCTTTCTTGCTTTGATGAACAGACAGTTTAGTTGAGCGTCGCTTCAACCAATCGCCGCAGCTCGGGCGTGACGTCAGGTAGCACGCCAAACCAGGCCTCAAACGCGGGGCGTGCCTGATTCAGCAGCATGCCCAGCCCGCCAACTGTTGGGTTACCACGCGCCTTGGCGGCCATCAGCAGGGGTGTTTCTAGCGGGACGTAGATGATGTCTGACACCAGCGCTTCTACTGGCAGGGCAGACAAATCAATATCCAGCGGCGCGTTGCCATGCATGCCCTGGCTGGTGGTATTGACCAGCAGCGCCGCGTCATGAAGCGCCGCATGGCGCTGCTCCCACGCCACGGCTTTGACAGGGGAGCCGAATTCGGCCGCCATCGCCTGGGCTTTATCAAGCGTGCGGTTGATCAGGCGAATCTCTTTGGCACCACGGTCGCTCAGGGCCAGCACCACGGCCCGCGCCGCGCCGCCTGCGCCCAGCACCACCACCGGGCCAGCATCTGCCCGCCAGCTGGGCTGTGCGTCCAGCAAGCTTTGAATGTAGCCAAAGCCATCGGTGTTGATGCCTTTAAGCGAACCGTCAGGCTGCACCAACACGGTGTTGATGGCGCCTACCCTGCTGGCGTTGGCATCCACCTCGTCTACCTGCTTGAGTGCTTCCACTTTGTGCGGAATCGTGACGTTGCAACCCTTGAACCCCAGCGCTGCCAGGCCCGGCAAAGCTATTGCCAGTTGCCCAGGCTGCACCGCAAGCTGCACATAACTGCCTGCCAGGCCATACTTTTGCAGCCAGTAGTTATGTATCAGCGGTGAGCGGGAATGCGCCACGGGCCAACCCATGACGCCCGCTAGGGCAAAAGTAGTTTCATGCATGGTGAATCGGTTTTTTTGAAGTTCTGCGAAAGCGCAATTTTGCCTTGACGCGCAACCTCATGTTTAGCGGTACGCCTTCATGGCTTGCATGACGACTGATTTCACGACATCTGTTGCGATTTTTTGTGTCTCGGTGCTGGATCGCCGTGACGGGCGCACCAGCATCAACTCACTCATGATGCGCGGGCTACGAATGCTGCGCAGGGTAAACGGCGTCGGGTCGTCAAAGTTGCTCAGGGTGTAGCTGGGCAGCACGGCGTGCCCCAGGCCTTCTTCGACCAAACTCAAAATCGCGTTCAGGCCGTCAACCTCCAGCGTGATGCGTGGTTTGCTGCCGATCGCGCTCATTTCGTTTTCGATCAACATGCGAAAGGCATTTGGGCGGCTGGGCAGAATCAGCGGCAGATCGGCAACATCTGCTAACTGAATCGGCTGGCGTTTGGTGGTTAGTTTTTTCGCACTTGCGGCTTTTGATATCAACACCAGCTCTTCGGTATGCAGGGTCGTTATTTCCACGTCGGGTGAATGTGCTGCATCGTAAAGCACCGCCATGTCCAGATTGCCGACCCGCATGCCTTCGAGCATCAGCACCGAAAAGCCTTCGGTCAGCGTCAGGTGCGCCTGCGGTAATTGCTGTTTGAAGGCGTGGGTCAATGGCACTGTGATTAACCGCGACAGGCTGGGCGGCAGGCCAATCGAAACACGCCCGGCCAGTGCACCCCGCACCGCGCCAAGCTCTTCACGCGCCAGCTCAACCTGGTGCAAAATGCCGCGCCCATGCTTGAGCAGCAGTTGCCCGGCCTCGGTGGGCTGTGCGCCGCGACCGTTGCGAATCAGCAAGTTTTGCCGCAGCTCGACCTCTAAAAGGCGAATCTGACGGCTTAATGCAGGCTGGGCAATACCTAGCGCCACTGAGGCGCGGGTAAAGCTACCCAGCTCGGCCACACGGACAAAATACGCCAACTGCTTTAAATCCATGATTTGAGTATATTGGTATAGCCATAGATAAGGTATAACAATTTGTTCTATCTGCTAGCAGGCTACAGCGCTTTTAATCTTCGGCTTTGCGGCGCAAAATTGCAGCATGTTAAAACTGATTTCCTCCATGGCCACGCGCCAGCTACTAGCAGACCTGGTGGCTCAGTGGCAGGGCAGGTCAGGTATAGAAGTAACCATTGAGTCGGTGGGGGGTGTAGTTGCTGCCAAACGCGTGCAGGCAGGCGAAACGTTTGACGGCGTGGTGCTGGCACTTGATGCGATTGAGAACCTCATCGCGGGTGGCCACGTGGTGGCGGGTAGCAGGGTTGACCTGGTGCAATCAAGCGTGGCACTAGCTGTCAAATCAGGCGCGCCGGTACCAGACATCAGCAGCGAAGCCGCACTGCGCAACGCCATTGAAGCTGCGCCCAGCATTGGTTATTCAACCGGCCCTAGTGGCGTGGCGTTGGTCAAACTGTTTGAGCGTTGGGGCTTATCCAATGCCTTGCAATCGCGCATCGTGCAAGCCCCGCCGGGCGTGCCCGTGGGTGTATTGGTAGAGCGGGGCGAAGTGGCGCTGGGCTTTCAGCAACTCAGCGAGCTGATGAACCTTGAAGGCATCACGGTGGTGGGCGTGATGCCAGAGGCGGTCGCGCTTACCACTATTTTCTCAGCAGCAGTTTGTGCTGTGTCCACGCAACGCGAAGAGCTTTCAGCTTTGCTGGCATTTATGGTTTCGAGTGAAGTCGCTGCGCTCAAGTTGCGGCACGGTATGCAAGCGGTAGCAATATGACCCCCACGCTTATCGCTTCGCGTATGACGCTGCCCCCAAAGGGTGGCGCGTTTTGCCTTGGGGCGGCCTGGCTGCAAAACCATCTTTATACAAGAAAAATATGAGCCTACAAAATCCCCTCATCATTGATTGTCACGGCCACTACACCACCGCCCCTAAAGCGCTGGAAACCTGGCGCAACCAGCAGATTGCCGGTATCAAAGACCCGGCAAGCATGCCCAATGTCAGTAACCTGAAAATCAGTGACGACGAATTGCGCGAGACGATTGAGCAGAACCAACTGCGCCTGATGCGCGAACGCGGCAGTGACCTGACACTTTTCAGCCCACGTGCCAGCTTCATGGCTCACCATATTGGCGACTTCAATGTGTCGTCTACCTGGGCGGCGATTTGCAACGAGCTGTGCTACCGGGTCAGCCAGCTATTTCCGGATCATTTTGTGCCGGTGGCCATGCTGCCGCAAAGCCCGGGAGTTGATGTAAAAACCTGCATTCCTGAATTGGTCAGATGCGTTGAGCAGTACGGCAACGTCGGCATCAATTTAAATCCCGACCCATCAGGCGGCCACTGGACATCACCGCCCCTGTCAGACAAATACTGGTATCCGATTTATGAAAAGATGGTCGCGTACGACATTCCGGCCATGATTCATGTGTCCACCAGTTGCAACGCTTGCTTTCACACCACCGGCGCACATTATTTGAATGCTGACACCACGGCTTTCATGCAGTGCTTGACGAGCGACTTGTTCAAAGATTTTCCAACGCTGAAGTTTTTAATTCCTCATGGCGGCGGAGCGGTGCCTTATCACTGGGGGCGTTTTCGCGGTTTGGCTCAGGAGCTGAAAAAACCCTTGCTGCAAGATCATTTGATGAATAACATTTTTTTTGACACCTGCGTGTACCACCAGCCCGGCATTGATTTGCTGACCAAGGTCATCCCGGTCAAAAACATTTTGTTTGCCAGTGAAATGATTGGTGCGGTGCGCGGCATTGACCCTGAAACCGGGCATTACTTTGACGATACAAAGCGCTACATTGAATCATCAACACTGTTAAGTGCCGAGCAAAAATTCCAGATATATGAAGGCAACACGCGCCG
>JAYVPR010000357.1:0-4522 GCA_043757245.1 Polaromonas sp.
GCTCATACGCTTGCGCCTCATGTGCAAACTCTCATGAAGAACGCGCTCCTTGGTGAGCTTGACCGAATAACGGCAAAACCTTACCTCTCCATCAATCACTCCGTCAAACTCCGCTTCAAACTCTGAGGGTTGGTCGCGTGTGGTTGCGTAGGGCTCGAATAGCAGCTGGTCACCGGGTTTGATCGAGGTAAAAGAATGCGTCACAAACCAGTGCATAAAAGCCGCAGCATTCAAAAGCGAGGTTTTGCCGCTAGCGTTGGCACCCAGCACAGCCGCCACCTTGGCGACACGCGCGCCGGTCGGTGCTAGTGCCCACCAGTCCGTGCTGGGTTCGCGCTGGTTCAGCGTCAGGTCTACCTCAACCCGTTCGCGGAAGGAATAAGCGTTTGAAAATGAATAACGGTGCAACATTCTTCTATTAAATCATATTTAAAACAAAAAAATGTCTCAAATATAAATTAATGTACAAAAATATTGTTTTAGGTAAAAATCAAAATTGCTATTTATTTGGTAGCTTTTCGCGCCTATTTTCATTGGGCTAGAGACTGATTTGATGGGTAAAAACGGCTACTTTCAGCCGCTTTTAGCCATTTTGAGCCGTTTTGAGCAAAACTTACGCTGCTGACCGCGCCAAGTTCAGCACCAGCAAGCGGCTTAGTATTTCTTCATCCGGCATGGCGGCTGTGTAGTCTGCCCAGCCGTAGGCGGCGGCAACTAGCTGGTCTAGGTCGGCATGGGCGCTGGCCAGCCATTGGGCTTTGCCGGCTGCGCGTTGGTTGTACAGGTTGGTGAGGGTGCGTTTTTGCAATTCGGTGGCATCGCTTTCGCTGATGCCAAACTTTGGCACGATGCGGTCGGGGTAAGGGCTGCTGGTCATGCCCAGCGGTATGACTTCAGGCACGCGCTGCGTCCATTCGGGTGGGTTGAGCCAGTTGTCGCGCAGGTCAACCAGACGTTTGGCGGCCTCTGCGATGGCGGTGGCGGCGCTGTGCAGGGTCAAGTCGTTATTTACAAATGCTACGTTTTTAGGAGCTTCTTGCGCCCGTATTTGTTGGGCTATAGGCTTATTTGATGCATTATTTGTGTCTAAAACTGCGGTTTTGATGCTTTTTGAAGCTAAATCTGCCGGAATCAGCGCGCCGCTGGGCAGCGCCTCGGTGCGCTGGTGTGCGGTGTCCGCCGGGGTCAGCCCTGCGGGGAAGGGGAAGGTTTCAAAGCAGGACTTGGCGTTGTAAGTCGGGTCATTTCCAACGCCGTGCATTGAAGCTGTGGCCAGTGACCAGACCTCGTGGATGCGGGACGACAGAATGCCGAATGTAGTGTCGTCGCCTCGGGCAATTGCGTAAAGACGCGAATCTGGCCAAACCTGTACTGCTAACTTTACAAAGAAGCGATGTTTAGCAACGCGAGGCGTGGCAATGTATGTCGCTAAGTGAATGAACGCCGCGCGGATGTCTTCTCCAGATCTGCCATGCAGCCACCAGTTTTTCTTTCTGCCTGCATCGTTTTGCGCTAAACGTTGAGGTTGAACCATTTGCTTAACATGATGAAATGGTTGCTCAAACAGCATCGCTTCCCGTTCTGACCTGCTAGCCCCAAAATCAATAATCCATGTGTCGCTTGGCCTTTTGGCTAGATCTTGGCCGTTTGCCCACAGCTTAAGTACTAAGGCAGAAGACTGACCCGAAACGTTCGGCGACTTCAGCCACTCCCGTGCCAAGTCACCCGGAATGTCAAATGCCCCAACTTTGACTGGCCCTTGAAAAGCGACCCCTGAGTTAGCTGGTAACTTTGTTGCAGTAGTGATGTCGCCTAAAGCCGCATCGCCAAGATCAGCAGTAACGCGTTTCACAGGGCGTCCGTTTAAGACGCAACACTCACCCCAACCAAAGGCAACGAGCGAGACACGTACCGCCGCACCATCGTTAACCCAAGTTTCATCACTCCAAGCAGCAAAGATTCGGGTACTTTCGCAAATCCGCTCTAAAACTTTGCGATTTGCACCAGCGCGAATCGACTGCGTTGCAACTAGGCCAGCCGCGCCGAGCCTTTTCGTTTCAATCGCCGCCCTTGCTTTTTCAAACCAATAACAAACCAAATCCGCGCCACCGGGTACACGTCCTACGTATGTTTTGCGCAAAGAGCTAACGTAAGCGTCACCCATCTCACCACGCATTTTTTTATCACCCAAAAACGGCGGATTCCCAATCGCCACGCTCGCTTTTGGCCAATCCGCTTCACTGGCCACATCACCATTCCAGCTCAGCAGCGCGTCCCGCTGTTCAATATTGTCCAGCGGCTCCAGCACGGGGGTGAGCTTGAAAGGGTAGCCGTGCTCTAGCCGCCACTGCAGCTCGCCTATCCACACCGTGACCCGCGCCAGCTCGGCGGCGTATTCGTTCAGCTCAATGCCCAACATGTTGGCGGGGCTGGTGCGCAGGTCAATGGGGCGCTCCAGGCCCAGCTTTTCTGCCTCGGTAATGACGAAATGCTCAATGTCTTTGAGGGTTTTGAGGCCCAAAAACAAAAAGTTGCCACTGCCGCAAGCCGGGTCGAGGATTTTGAAGTCAGCCAGGGTGTCTAAAAACTGCACGTACTGGGCATGCGCCAGTTTGTAGTTTTTGTCGTTTTTCTTGTTGCTTTTGGCCATAAGCCCAAGTAATACGGTGGCAAGCAGCTCCCACTTTTGTAGCAACGGGCGGCGCACCACCGGCTCTATGATGCGCTCAATCGTGGCGGGGTCGGTGTAGTGGGCGCCCAGCTGGCTGCGTTTGGTCGGGTCTAGCCCACGTTCAAACAAGGTGCCAAAAATTGACACGTCTATGGCGCGCCAGTTCAGCGCGGCGGCGTTGCGCAGCTCGGTGATGTCAGTAATCTCTAGCTTGGGTACGTGGATGGTTTTGAACAAGCCGCCGTTAAACCACGGCACATCGGCCACGCCAAAGGGGCCGCCGTTTTGCATGGTCTTGAACAAGTTGGCCAGGCCCAGGGTGAGCTTTTCACTCGGCATCAGGCGGGCCTGGTTGCCCGAGTCAAACTTGGCGGTCACCAGCTTTTCAAACATGCGGTCGGGCAGCAGGCCCACGTCTTCGGCAAAAAAGCAAAACAGGGTTTGGGTCAAAAAGTGCGCGATTTGCTCGGCGTACTGTTCTCTGTCAGGGCTGGTTTGGGGGCCGCGCTTGCGCAAGCTGTCGGCCAGGGTGGCAAAGCTTTTGGCGGCTTTTTCAGTGATGTCGCGGTTGGTGATTTGCGGGCGAAAGCTCTCTGGGTCTTGCCACACGCGGCGTAGCAGGGTTTGCTTTTCGGGGTAGATCAGGTCATTCAGCGTGACTTCGTGCGTCACGCTGGGGTGGCCGGTGAACTGGGTGTGGATGCGTATCGTCAACCTGTCGCACACCACCAGCAGCGGCGGGTTGCTCAGGGCCAGGCTGTAGCCTTGCAGTTGGCGCAGGGCGGCGGTTAGATCTTTGCCGGGGGCTTTGTTTTCCCACGCGAAAGCGCCGCGTTTGAAGACGTCGGCGTAGCCGCGTGCCTCACCCAGTACCAGCGTGTTTTTTTCAAAGGTGTAGTCATCACCCGTGTCTGTGCTTGGCTGGGGCACGCCTAGCAGCTTGCACAGCTCGCTAAAGTAAGTTTGCGCGCCCTGACGCTCGTTCAGGTGGTAAGAAGGACCGCCGGGCCCCCACTTGGCGGTGAAATCGTAAACATTCATGGCTTTGAAGCTTAGCCTAACTGGCTGAGGGCTCAACAAAACCATCGACCCCTAGCAACCTGTGCAGCCGCGTGCTGCTGGTGGTGTATTCAAGCTGTGGGTTTTTGCCGGGGAAGACAATGTTTGCCGCGCCAAAAGCTGCCAGTGCGCATTCGTGAAAGCCGCTCAGTATCAGTTTTTTCTTGCCTGGGTAGCTGTTGATGTCGCCTACGGCAAAGATGCCAGGAACGCTGGTGGAGAACTTTTCTGTATCAACTGCGACTTGTTTGCGATCCATCGCCAAACCCCAATCGGCTATGGGGCCCAGCTTGGGTGACAGGCCCAAGTACACCAGCAGTTTGTCTGTTTGCACGGCTTGGGTTTGGCCGTCAACGCCTGTAACTTGCACGTCTGTCAGCTTGCCAGCTTGTTCGTCAAAATCGGTGGCTTGCCCGACCATCAAATGCAGTGCTTTGGCATCGCGCAGCGCGTGGATTTTGGCGACCAGTTCTGGCGCCGCCTGGTACACGTCGCGGCGGTGCAATAGGGTGACGTTCCTGGATTGGCCTGTGGTGGCCAGGTCAATGGCGCAATAAAGCGCTGCGTCGTCGCCACCTATGACCATGACTTGTTGATCTGCCTTGCTTTCTGAGGTGTCTACAGGCGGGTTAACGTGGTAGAAAAGTTGTGAATTTTCAAACCTGCTCAAGCCATTAATCTTCAACAACTTGGGCTGAAAAGCGCCCACGCCAGCCGCAATGATGATGACCTTCGTGATGAATTGCTGGCCCCGGGAAGTCGCGACCTGAAAGCAGCCGTCAGACAGGGTTT
>JAYVPR010000358.1:0-4515 GCA_043757245.1 Polaromonas sp.
TTCGCCGCCCAATATCTGGATATTTGGCAAGAAATGGGCGAAAAATAGACCGCTGCGGTCAATTTGCAGCCGACGTCCTTTCTGCCGCCCAGGCTCCTACGGCCGAATCAACAAGTCTCAACCAGCTTGCGCAGCCAATCAGGCATGGTTTTAGACTTTTGCGCGGGGAAGTCGACCCAAATCGTGGTGGCACCGCCGGCGGCACAGATCAGGCCGGGGCTGTCTTTGCGCTCCATCGTGCACCAGCTTTCAAAAGTTGAGCGACCCGGGTCACTGACGTACATTTTGGTCAGCACATCGCCGGGGTATTCAAGCTGTTTATAAAAATTGCAAAACGCATTGACGATGACCGGGCCTTCGCCCTCGGGGGTTGGCATGCAACCGATGCCATACATCCAATCGATACGAATGGTCTCCATGTATCGAAAGTAAGTGCCGTTGTTAAGGTGACCCATAGCGTCCATTTCACCCCAACGGATAGGGATGACCATCTCATGAACGAGTTTTTTCTCAACAGGAATTTCGATTTTCATTCACGATACCTAAAACGGGTTAACGATGCGCCTTGATGCTCGATAGTATGCCCGCCACAAACAAAACACCCGCCAGTGCCTGCAGCAGCGTTGGCCACTGCCCGTCCCATACGAATGAATAAAAAAGCGCAAAAAGCGTCTCGCTGACGATGAGCTGACCGCACAGGCTGGCGCTCAGGCGCTGACTGGCGATGTTCCACAGAATCGTCGCCAGCCAAGCCGATCCAATGCCAGTTGCTATACAAATAATAGCGTACTGCCCAATATTTTGTCGGGCTAGCAGCACATTTACATCACTACCTGCGGCTACCCACAGCCCCAAAGCACCCAGACCTGTTGCAACGCCCAGCCAGTTGGCCCAAGTGGTAGCGCTGATGTTCGAATGCCTTTTGAGCCATGCGGCATTCAGCAGCCCAAAGGCTGTCCAGCAAACCATCGCTGCTGCGGCAAATGCCACACCGCGCCAAAAGTCGTGACCTTGGGTATAAACATTCACCTCGGCTTGCATCATCAACGCCAATCCAACCAACGTCAAAGCCAGTCCCGGTAGCAGTGCTGCCCACCGCAAGCCAGCGGGCTTGCCCAGCAGCATCATCCAGATGGGAATCGTGCCGATGATGAGGCTGGGCACAGCGGTTCCTGCATCCCGAATGGCGAGCACCAGCAACAGGTAATAGCCAGTAAAGCCCAGAACGCTTAAGCCCAAAGCTGAAAGCGCTTGGTGCAACGTTGGCCGAGCCGATTGGCGCACCAGCAAGATCAACGCAAAAGACAATGCCCCGTAGCTGACAAAACGCCCCGCTGTCAAATCAACTGAAGTCAGCCCCGGCACCATGCGCGGCGCAATAAATACCAGGCCCCACAGTGCCCCGGCAGCCAGACCGGCAAATATTCCGGTCAGCACTTCAGGTCAAATGCCAAAGCCGTCGTCCGCAGCGATCACCGCACCATTGACAAAATGACTCTGCGGGCTGGCGAGCATCACCAGCAGCGCATCCAGGTCTTCTGGCTTGCCGATCCGTTTGCGCGGCAGCATTTGCACCAGCTTTTTGCCTTGCTCGGTTTCCCAGTGGTGGTGGTTGATTTCAGTATCGATATAACCGGGGCAAATCGCGTTGACGTTGATGCCATGCTTGCCCCACTCCAGCGCCATCGCTTTGGTCATTTGAATCACGGCCGCTTTGCTCATGCAGTACACGCCGATCTGCGGCAGTACCCGCAGCCCGGCCATCGACGCGATATTGATGATGCGCGCACCAGAAAAACCGCCGGGCGCCGTGCCGCGCGACCGCGCCAGCATGCGCTTGCCGACTTCCTGAGCAACAAAAAAAGCGCCTTTGACGTTGGTGTTGAAGATGAAGTCGTAGTCATCCTCGGCCACATCCTGCAAGCGCTGCGTGGTGCTGACGCCTGAGTTGTTGATCAGCACGTCGATAGGCCCGACTTCGGTTTCCGCATGCGCTACGGCTGATTTGATGCTGGCGTGATCATTGACATCGAGCTCAACCACATGCGCTGCGCCGCCTTCTGCCTCAATCTGGGCGCGCAGGGCTTTGAGCTTGTCCATACGCCGGCTGGCCAGTACGACAGCTGCACCCGCCTTGGCCAAGGTTTTTGCAAACTGTGCGCCCAGGCCGCCAGAGGCACCCGTAACCAGCGCAACGCGCCCTGAAAGATCCAGGCTGTAAGCCATGTGAATTCCTCGAATTAAAACAATAAAAAGAACGACCGTTCTATTCCAACTTTCGCAGCATAAAATCAAACGATTGAATCAATTCATTATCAGCGAGTAAACACATGACAAGCAGCGAAATTCTTGCCCAGTTTGGCCCCCGTGAAGCGATGGAATACGACGTGGTCGTGGTCGGCGGTGGCCCCGGTGGCTTGGCCACAGCAATTCGCCTCAAACAATTAGCGCTTGAGAAAGGCACGGACGTGTCTGTCGTGGTTCTTGAAAAAGGCTCAGAACCCGGCGCACACATTTTGAGCGGCGCCATCATGGACCCGCGTGCCTTGACCGAGCTTTTCCCCAACTGGAAAGAGTTGGGCGCTCCCCTGAACCAGCGCGTTACTGGCGACGATGTACAGTTTTTAACCACCACCGGCACCATCAACACGCCACAATTTCTAATCCCCAAATGCCTGCACAACGAAGGTAATTACGTCATCAGCCTGGGCAACCTGGTGCGCTGGCTGGGCCAGCAGGCTGAGGCACTGGGCGTTGAAATTTTCCCTGGCTTTGCAGCGGCTGAAGTGCTGTACAACGAAGATGGCGCAGTTAAAGGTATCGCAACAGGCAACCTCGGCGTTGGCAAAAATGGCGAACCCACAGACAACTTTCAGCTCGGTATGGAACTGCACGCCAAGTACACGATTTTTGCAGAAGGCTCACGCGGCCACCTCGGCAAGCAACTGCTGGAAAAATTCAAACTCGATGCCGGCAAAGACCCACAGACTTACGCTCTCGGCATCAAGGAATTGTGGGAAATTGACCCTGCCAAAGCCAGACCCGGCCACGTCGTGCATTCGCTCGGCTGGCCAATGGATGCCAGCACCTACGGCGGCGGTTTTCTGTACCACCTGGAAGGCAATAAAGTCACGCTGGGTTTCATCACCGGGCTGGAATACAGCAACCCGTGGCTGAGCCCGTTTGAAGAAATGCAGCGCTGGAAAACTCACCCGGCGATTCGCCAATACCTCGAAGGCGGAAAACGCATCAGCTACGGCGCGCGCGCCATTACCTGCGGCGGCTTGAACAGCTTGCCCAAGACCATTTTCCCGGGTGGCGCGTTGGTCGGCTGCGACGCAGGATTTTTGAACTTTGCCCGCATAAAAGGTAGCCATGCTGCTATTAAAACAGGAATGCTCGCCGCCGATGCGGCGTATGCCGCCGTCACCAGTGGGCGCCAACATGATGAGCTGACGGCTTACCCTGAAGCGTTTGAAACCAGCTGGCTCAAAGAAGAATTGGACGCATCGCGCAACACCAAACAATGGATGAAAAAGGGCTTGTATTTGAGCAGCATCATGAACGGCATTGAGCTGTGGCTGCTGCCAAAGTTGGGCTTTAAATCACCACCCTGGACCATTCACTCGCTGGTGCCCGACCACGCAAAACTCAAACCCGCCAAAGACTGCCCGCAAATCAGCTACCCCAAGCCTGATGGCAAAATCAGCTTTGACAAGCTTTCCAGCGTCTTCATCAGCAACACCAACCATGAAGAGCAACAGCCCGCGCATTTGACTCTCAAGGACAGGGACGTTCCAGTCAATATCAATTTAGCGACGTATGCAGGACCTGAAGCACGTTACTGCCCGGCAGGTGTGTATGAGTACGTTAAAAACCCTGACAACACAGACCGCCTGCAAATCAATGCACAAAACTGTGTGCATTGCAAAACCTGCGACATCAAGGACCCGACCCAAAACATTGTGTGGGTCACGCCTGAAGGTGGCGGTGGACCGAATTACAGCGGCATGTAATTCCGTTTCCAGATCGATACGACATTAGTCGCGAAGCCGCAGACAGTGCTATAACGGCCAAGGCGAAGCAACAACATGTCGGATTGATATGGAAATGGAAATGGAAATGGAATAATTTGTGTAAGCCAATTTAAACCAAACATCATCTACAAGCTACAAACAAAGCAGAACCTTCATGCATATTGTCATTACCGGCGGTGCCGGATTTTTAGGCGCACGACTGGCCAGAACTCTGCTCGCGCAGGGTCAGCTGGCGCTTGCAGGCGCCACACCGCAAAGCATACAAAGCATCACGCTGGTTGACCGGGCAGCGCCGCCGGCTGACTTGGCAGCAGATAGCCGAATTCGATCTCTGGTTGGTGATTTAAATCACCTTTTAGAAGCCGAAACGGCTGCAGCTCAAAATATATGGGGACAAGCAGCTATCATTTTTCATCTGGCTGCAGCTGTCAGTGGTGAATGTGAAGCAGATTTTGACTTGGGGATGCGCAGCAACATT
>JAYVPR010000359.1:0-4509 GCA_043757245.1 Polaromonas sp.
GTGCAAATGGTTAAAACGCAAGGCCTGAGCATCAGCCAGGTATGCAAAGACATGAAGCTTGGCCAGAGTGCTGTCAGGCGCTGGCTAGGTCAGTATGAAGCAGAGCAGTCAGGCCGCAGCGGCATAGGCAAGCCCTTGACTGCAGAGCACCAGCGTATTCGTCAGCTTGAGAGCGAGAACCGCCAACTGCGAGGCGATGTTGAAATATTAAAAAAAGCGTCGGCCTTCTTTGCCCGGGAACTCAGGTGAGCTACCAGCTCGTCGAAGACCTGCAAAAGAAGGCTTGTCCCAAAGTGGCGGTTGTCAAAGCCTGCCGCATCCTTGAAGTCAGCCGCTCGGGCTACTACGCCCACCAGACGGCAATCAAGCAGCGCCTAGCTGAGCCGGTAGTCTGCGCTGCCAGCGTTCATCTCAAAGCCGCCTTTGCAGCCAGCCACAAGGCTTACGGCAGCCGCAGGCTACGCACAGCGATGGCCAGGCGCGGCATAGTCGTTGGCCGCCACAGGGTACGCACCTTAATGCGGCTCAATGGCTTGCGCCCTGTTTGGCGGCGCAAGTTTGTTCACACCACTGATAGCAAGCATGGCCTGGCTGTGTCTGCCAATGTGCTGAACCGGCAGTTCGAGCAAGCTTTGCCTAACTCGGTCTGGGTTTGCGACATCACCTACATCCGCACAGGAATCGGTTGGCTGTATCTGGCAGCGGTGCTGGACTTGCATTCGCGCAAGATTGTCGGCTGGGCGATGAGTCCAGCCATGCCAGCTGGACTGGTGTGTGCGGCGTTGCAGATGGCTATCGTTCAAAGAAACCCGGCTGCCGGGCTGATCGTGCATTCCGACAGGGGTACGCAGTACGCAAGCGCTGAACATCAGGCGTTGCTGAAAAAACATGGGTTTGTGGGTAGCATGAGCCGCAAAGGCAACTGTTGGGATAACGCAGTGATGGAGCGGTTCTTCTTGAATCTGAAGATGGAGCGGGTCTGGCAACAGGACTATGCCAATCACGCTGAGGCCACAAACGATATTGCTGACTACATTGTTGGCTTTTACAACGCTACAAGATTGCATTCAAAACTGGGCAACATGTCACCCAACGCTTTCGAGCGTGAATCGACATTAAAAAAATCTATCAAACTGTCCGAAATTACTTGACCACTACAAGCTATTCGAAAACTGTTGGAATACTGTTGGAATATTGTTAGGTAAGCGTTGGTTTAGCGGCGTTCAGCCCCATATCCAAACCAGCTTGTTTCAAGTCACCCTATTTCACACCCGGCACTCCATGCGTAAATTCTGGCTCTTGTTTTCTCAAACTGTCACCGTTCTGGTGGCTGCTTTTTTTGTCGTGGCTACACTCCAGCCGCAGTGGCTGAACCGTCAGCCAGCCTTTAATTCGGTATCGGTGATCGAAGCGCCAGCATTTCAGCGCGGCGCTGGTCCGGTCGGCAGCTTTAGCTCGGCGGCAAAAATAGCTTCAGCAGCTGTCGTCAGCATCAACACCAGCAAAGCCGCTGCCAAAAATCCACACGCGGGTGACCCATGGTTCAAGTTTTTTTATGGCGACCAGGGTCGTGACGAACCGCAAAGCGGCCTGGGCAGCGGGGTCATCATCAGCGCCAGCGGCTATATATTGACCAACAACCACGTCATTGAAGGCGCAGACGAAATCGAAGTCGTACTGGCAGATGCACGCAAGGCCAAAGCCAAAGTGATTGGCACCGACCCTGAAACCGACTTGGCGATTTTAAAAATCGAACTTGATAAATTACCTGTGATTGTGCTGGGTAACTCAGACTCACTACAGGTTGGCGACCAGGTGCTGGCCATTGGCAACCCGTTTGGCGTTGGCCAAACTGTCACGGGCGGTATCGTCAGCGCATTAGGGCGCAACCGCCTGGGCATCAACACCTTTGAAAACTTTATCCAGACCGACGCGGCGATTAACCCCGGCAACTCAGGCGGCGCATTGGTCGACACCACGGGTGCCCTGCTGGGCATCAACACCGCGATTTACTCCCGCTCCGGCGGCTCCATGGGCATTGGCTTTGCCATACCCGTGTCCACCGCCAAGCAGGTGCTGGAGTCCATCGTCAAAGACGGCCAGGTCACACGCGGCTGGATCGGCGTCGAGCCACAAGAACTCAACGCCGAGCTGATGGAAACCTTCGACGTCAAAACCAAAGAAGGCGTCATCATCACTGGCGTGCTGCAAAACGGCCCAGCCGGGCAGGCAGGCATCAAGCCCGGCGACGTGATTACCGCTGTGAACGGCAAAGCCGTGAGCAATGTGACTGAACTGCTGGGTGCAGTGGCAGCGCTCAAACCCGGTGTAGCAGCGCCACTGAGCGTGCAGCGGGCGGGGGAAACGCGCGATGTGTCGGTGACTCCTGCCAAGCGGCAGCGACCTAAAGCGCAGAATTAGATTTCGATTGCTATTTAAAAAGTAGCTGCTTGCGGCCATTTTTACTGGTTCGAAGTCTGAATTTACCTGACTAGATACGCATCTCAGACTAAGACGCTCGTCATTCCCGCGAAGGCGGGAATCCAGAAGATATCGTGCAAATACGGGTACTGGATTCCCGCCTACGCGGGAATGACGGATACACAAGCGCTAAGGCTTGGCCGCTTCAGACTCAGGGGTTTCTTCAGGCGCTTTGGTATTTTTAATGAACAGCTGCGCCGCAATGATGCCGACTTCATACAAGCCACCCACCACGGCCAGCAGCATGATCATCGAGCCTGCATCTGGCGGGGTGACAAGTGCTGTACCAACTGCGGCAATGACCCAGAAATAGCCCCGGTATTCACGCAGTTGAGCAACCGTCAGCACGCCCATGCGCACCAGCAAAATCACGGCAATGGGCACTTCGAAGGCCAGGCCGAAGGCCAAAAACATGCCTAAGACGAAGTTCAGGTATTCCTCAATGTCAGGTGCAGCGGTGATCGACTTGGGCGCAAAGCTCTGAATGAACGTGAACACCTGGGCAAACACCACGAAGTAGCAAAACGCCACACCGATAAAAAACAGCAGTGTGCTGGACACCACCAGCGGCATGACGAGCTTTTTCTCGTGCGTGTAAAGGCCGGGCGCGACAAACGCCCAGACCTGGTAAAGCACCACCGGCAGCGCCAGCATAAAAGCGGCCATGAACAAAATTTTGATGGGCACCACGAAAGGCGAGATGACGTTGGTGGCGATCAACGTTGCGCCCTTGGGTAGCGTGGCCACCAGCGGCGCGGCCATGATGTCATACAGCGCGCCAGGGCCCGGGAAAAACGCCAGCACAGCTGCTGCCACGCCAATGGCAATCACGGCCTTGATCATGCGATCGCGCAGCTCCATCAGGTGCTGCACAAAAGGCTGCTCGGTGCCTGCCAGTTCGTCAGGTTTGTCTTGCTTGGGGTCTGACATGGGGTGGTATGAAAGTCGCTAGACGCTGGTTATAGCCAGCGCCACGATGAAAATTAAGTGGATTTGACGGGCCTGAACCGCGCCACGCGCGCTGCGCCCGATTGCGCCCGGGTGCGTGTGCCCGAGCGGGCTTTGTACCACTGCGGCGTGGCACCAGTTTTTAGTCGCCACTTCTTTTTGGGGTGCTTGTATTCGGGAAATATCTCCATGCCCGGCAAGCTTGCGCTTGTACTGCTGTCACCTGTGGCCTCAGACCAAGACTTTTCAAAATCGCTGGCATTGGTCTGGATGGAGTTTTCAACGTCGCGGGCTGCGCCTTCGACCGTTTCCTTCATCTTTTTCAGCTCGTCAAGCTCCATCGATCGGCTGACTTCCTGCTTGACATCGGCTACATAGCGCTGAGCTTTGCCCAGCAGCGTGCCGATGGTGCGCGCCAGGCGCGGCAACTTTTCAGGACCAATCACGATCAGCGCGACAGCGCCGATCAATGCAATTTTCGTGACGCCGATGTCAATCATGTCTAATCAGAAGCCGCAGAGAAGTCGGCGAAGCGACAAATGCAGGGGCTCACAATTTTTTTGCTTCGACATCAATGGTGGTTTTGTCTGCGGGCTTGTCAGCCGCTTGCGCATTCGTCACAGCCGCCGTTTTTTCGTCAACTGGGGGCTGTCCGCCATCTTTCATGCCGTCTTTAAAGCCCTTGACTGCGCCACCCAAATCACCGCCCATGTTGCGCAGTTTTTTAGTGCCGAACACCATCACGACGATCAGCAGCACGATCAGCCAGTGCCATATGGAAAATCCACCCATGATTTGCTCCTAACGAATTAAATGAAGGTTAACTAATAATGACTTGATTCTAAAGGGAATGAGAAATGCCGTGTACCGTGAAACGCTGATTAGACCGCAAAGCGAAGAGCCGCCCCGAGCAAAGCGACGGGCTCCCTCGGGGGGGGGCAGCGAAGTACACGCAGTGACGCGCGTGGGGACTAAGGGAGGCGGAATTAGCAAATGTACCGTTTTGGATGGTACTGGCGGGATGCAGTGCTAGGCGCTTGGAGTGCCGTGTGGCTGGCCACACAAGCGACAAGTAACGAC
>JAYVPR010000360.1:0-4494 GCA_043757245.1 Polaromonas sp.
ACCTATGTCGTTGATTTACATAGTTTTATTTATACCACTATCTAACGAGGACATAGCCTTATTTAAATAGCTGACTATGTCCGTACCTGTTGGACAAAAGACATAAAAATACCACTACTGTCCGGTCAAAACCCTCGCAAAATCTGTAGGCATGTGTAAAGCGAAGCATTTAAGTGAAGTTCTTTTTTGACGATGGTGATGAGCACGCAGGTGGCGATGGCGCACCAGACTTGTGTCTTCACCGCGTTCTCGCTGGTACCCAGGAGTTTCTTGATGCGCCAATCGCGCCTCTCGTTGGCATCGGCCAGAGTGGAGTGACGCACCGCCTGGCGAAGTCCCATCGCGTAGAGTTTGGTGGCGTTGGCGCCCAGCGTGGCTTCGATGCGTGAAAAGCTGGTTCACGGCACGAATTCCATCAATGGGGCAAAAAGCGTCTTGCCAAGATTCATGAGACATCCCTAAAGTTGTCAACTGAGGGAAAGTACTCGCAAAAAATGAAACGAAATTCAAATTGGCACCAAATAAAACTGGCATCTAACCAACGCGGTGATTGGCTTTGCAGCGAAACCTGGCTACGTTGACCGGACACTACTGAGCCTGCTCATAAAATATACGGATGCGACAACTCATATTTGCCCTTTTGCTATCTCTTTTTTGCTACTCGGCTTCTGGCGCCGAAGTGCAAGTGGCTGTAGCTGCCAACTTCACCGCCCCCATGCGGCGCATCGCCGAGGAGTTTGAAAAAAGCACGGGCCACAAAGCGGTGAGTTCTGTGGGTGCAACTGGCAAGTTTTATGCGCAAATCACGAACGGCGCGCCGTTTGATGTGTTGTTGTCTGCTGATGTAGACACACCTGCCAAGCTCGAAAAAGAAGGCTTTGCGTTACCTGGCACGCGCTTCACCTATGCCACTGGCAGGCTGGTGTTGTGGTCGGCCACCCCGGGGCTGGTTGATGACAAGGCAGCGGTGCTGGCGCGCAATGACTTTAAACGTTTGGCGATAGCCGAACCCAAGCTGGCACCCTACGGCACGGCGGCCATGCAGGTCTTGACCAAAATTGGGTTGTTGAATTTACTACAGCCCAAGCTGGTCACAGGCGGGAGCATCGGCCAGGCGTTCAGCATGGTGTCAACTGGCAATGCCGAACTGGGTTTCGTGGCGATGTCGCAGGTGTTTGAAGACGGTCAGCTGAAAAGTGGTTCGGCCTGGGTTGTGCCGGCCAACCTGCACAGCCCGCTTGAGCAAGATGCCGCGCTGCTGGCACGCGGCAAAGCCAACCCAGCGGCGCTGCGACTGATGATTTTTTTAAAGTCCGGGCAAGCCAGAGCAATCATGAATTCATTTGGCTACGAATGATGAATGCTGTCTTGCAAGCTGTCATGAATGGTGTGTTTTGACCCCAGCAGATAGTCTCGCCATTTGGCAAGCCGTTTGGCTGACTTTCAAGCTGGCCAGCATCAGCACGCTGGCTTTGCTGCTACTGGGCACGCCGCTGGCCTGGTGGCTGGCCACGACTCGTTCACATCTTAAAGGCCCGGTGAGTGCCATCGTGGCCTTACCGCTGGTCCTGCCGCCGGTCGTGATTGGCTTTTATTTGCTGGTGCTGATGGGGCCAAAAGGCCCGGTTGGCCAGCTCACTCAATCGCTGGGGCTGGGGTTGTTGCCCTTCAGCTTTGCCGGGCTGGTGGTGGGTTCGATTTTTTACTCACTGCCATTCGTGGTGCAGCCGCTGGCCAATGCGTTTGAAGCGATAGGCCGCGCACCGCTGGAGGCCGCCGCAACCCTGCGCGCCTCGCCGCTGGATACGTTTTTCAGTGTGGTTTTGCCTTTGTCTAAACCCGCGTACATCACTGCCGCAGTGATGGGCTTTGCGCATACGGTGGGCGAATTCGGCATTGTGTTGATGCTGGGCGGCAACATACCGGGGCAGACGCGAACCTTGTCGGTGCAGATTTACGGTCATGTTGAGGCGCTTGAATATGCCCAGGCGCACTGGCTGGCGGGTGGTTTGATGGTGTTTGCGTTTCTCGTGCTGCTGGCGTTGCACTGGGTACAGCAAAAAACACAGAACAACACACAACACAAAAGGCTGCTATGAGCGGCATTCGGGCAACTTTCAAGCGTTTACTGAGTGACTTTTCACTCGACGTTGACCTGTCGCTGCCGGGGCGTGGCGTCAGCGCTGTTTTTGGGCCGTCTGGCTCGGGAAAAACTTCTCTGTTGCGCTGTATGGCTGGCCTGGACCATGCGCCGGGCGGCTACCTGTCGGTCAATGGCGAGGTCTGGCAAGACGACGTCGAGCATGTTTTCAAACCTGTTCACAAGCGCTCGCTGGGTTATGTGTCGCAGGCGGCCAATCTGTTCGCTCACCTGAGTGTGCAGGGCAATCTGGACTACGGCTTGAGCCGTATTGCTTCGGCTGAACGCAGGGTGTCCGTCAGTCAAGTGGTTGAACTGCTGGGTATCGGCAAGCTGCTAGGCCGCCATCCGGGCACGTTGTCGGGCGGTGAAAGCCAGCGCGTGGCAATTGCCAGGGCGCTGGGCACTAGCCCGCAACTGCTGCTGATGGACGAGCCGCTGGCTGCACTTGACGTGCAACGCAAGGCTGAGGTGCTACCGTATTTGGAGCGCCTGCACACCGAACTGGACATCCCGGTGTTATACGTCAGCCATGCACCAGACGAAGTCGCCCGGCTGGCCGACCACCTGGTGCTGCTAGATGCTGGCAGGGTACTGGCCAGCGGCCCCACCCGTGAGCTGATGACCCGGCTGGACTTGCCGTTGGCCCATGGCGATGCGGCGGCCAGCATCATTGATGCGGTGGTCACGCGGACTGAACCTGAATACCACCTGAGCCATGCCGAATTTACAGACGGGCAGGTCAGTGTGCTCAATCCGCATTTACAGATTGGCCAGCGGGTACGCATACGGGTGCAAGCGCGTGATGTCAGCCTGACGCTGGAGCGCCAGCAGGGCACCAGTGTGCTGAATATCTTTGCAGCTACGGTCGCCAGTATTGCCGCAGACAGCCCCGGCCAGGTCATGGTCGCGCTGAATGTTGGGCAGGGTGCCGGCGGATCTACCCTGCTGGCCCGCATTACCCAAAAATCGCTTGAAGCCCTGCAATTGCAGCCGGGAACGGCGGTTTTTGCACAAGTCAAGGGTGTGGCGGTTCTGGGGTAGAGCGTATATAGCTATAAAAATAGGAGCATCTTAACCTTGTATTTATTGGGTTGAAGTACTAAAATATGCCTAATAATGGCCTAAGAATGGTTTGGTAATGGCTTGAAACTGACTTGGCATCCGTACCGTGCAAACCCGCTGGCCTTGAACGCCACATTGCTTCAGAATCAAGTTTTCTGGAGACAACATGACAACTTCAAAGCTGACAACTGGTTTATCTCGCCGCCGCTTCAATCTCGCCGTGACTGCGGCTGCCAGCGCGGTCTGCGCCCCGCTGTTCGCGCAAAGCGCATGGCCTAACAAACCCATCCGCATCATCGTCCCCTACACACCGGGCGGCTTTACCGATCAGATGGCGCGCCTGGTACAGGTAGGCCTGCAAAACCGCCTGCAGCAAACCGTGACGATTGACAACAAGCCCGGTGCCAACAGCATCATCGGGGTAGATATGCTGGCCAAAGCCCCGGCTGATGGCAGCACCTTTGCAGTGGTGATTGCCGCCTACGCCGCCAACAACACGCTCTACCCCAAGCTGCCCTATGACGCCCGCAAGGACTTGACGGGTGTGTCCCTGATGGGCATATCACCGCTGCTGGCAGCTGTTAATAATGATGCACCTTTTAAAACCGCCAAAGAGCTGATTGACTACGCACGCGCCAACCCGGGCAAGGTCAGCTTTGGCTCGTCGGGCAATGGCTCGGCAGCGCACCTGACGAGTGAGCTGCTCAAGTCATTGACCAAAACCTACATGGTGCATATCCCGTACCGGGGCGCAGTGCCCGCGCTGACGGACTTGATGGGTGGGCAAATTCAGCTATTTTTTGACGCTGCGACTGGGCTCATCAACCAAGGCAAAGCAGGCAGGGTGCGTTTGATTGGTGTCGCAAGCGACCGCCGCCTTCCCGCCGTGCCCGATGTACCCACCTTCATTGAGCAAGGTTTTGCAGGCTTTACAGGCAGCACCTGGGCGGGCATGTTGGCATCAAGTGCAACCCCGCAGACGATCGTCAAGCGCATGTCTGATGAAGTGAGTCGCATTATAAAAAGTGATGAAACCAGAGCCCGGCTGGACGCCATGGGCACGTTTGCCGCTGGCTCCAGCCCGGAAGAGTTTGATGCGTTTATTGCAAGCGAGACCACCAAATGGGCCAAGGTGATTAAAGATGCGGGCGTAAAGGCTGATTGACGTCAGGGCGGCATCACGGCACTGCTTTATTCCATTTCCATATCAATCCGACATGTTGTTGCTTCGCCTTACCGTGCTATAGCACTGTCTGCGGCTTCGCGCCTAGTGCCCTATCGATCTGGAA
>JAYVPR010000361.1:0-4443 GCA_043757245.1 Polaromonas sp.
CGCCCTGACGAATACGGCGGCAGTCTGGACAACCGGTGCCGATACCCGCTGGAAGTATTCAGTGCCATGCGCGCCGTTTGGCCTGCGCACTTGCCGATGAGTGTGCGCATCTCGGCACACGACTGGGCACCCGGCGGTAACACAGATGAAGACGCGGTGGCGATAGCCCGTCTCTTCAAAGTAGCAGGTTGCGACGTGATTGACGTGTCATCGGGCCAGACCACGCGTGCCGCCAAGCCGATCTACGGCCGCATGTACCAAACGCCGTTTGCTGACCGAATCCGCAACGAAGTAGGCATCCAGACCATGGCGGTGGGCGCGATATCTGAAAGCGACCAGGTCAACAGCATCATTGCCGCAGGCCGCGCTGACCTGTGCGCCATTGCGCGCCCGCACCTGGCCAACCCGGCCTGGACCTTGCATGAAGCCGCCAAAATGCAAAGCCGCCACGTGAATTGGCCACTGCCCTATTTGAGCGGCCGCGACCAGCTGTACCGTGAAATCAGCAAACAAAAGACTCCGCAACCCAATTAATACGGGCATAAGCAGATATTAAATTGAGAGTAATAAGGAAATCCTATGGACATGGAAGCACAAAGCCACAGCTCTCACCCGGAGGCTCTTCGGCTCTGGCTGCGCCTGCTGACCTGCACCCAGCTGATTGAAAAGCAGGTACGCAACCAACTGCGCGAACAGTTTGACACCACGCTGCCACGCTTCGATTTGATGGCGCAGCTCCAGCGCAACCCGGACGGCTTGAAGATGAACGAGCTGTCGCGTCGGATGATGGTGACCGGCGGCAATGTAACGGGCATCACCGACCAGCTGGTGCTTGAGGGTTTGGTGGAGCGCATGGAAGTCGATGGCGACCGCCGCGCCTACCGCGTGCGTCTGACGGTGCAGGGGCGCAAGACTTTTGACGATATGGCCAAGCAGCACGAAGACTGGATTGTGTCGGCTTTTGAGGTGCTGACGGTCAAGGAAGTGGACGCCCTGTACAAGCTGCTGGGCAAAGTCAAAGAACACCACCACAGCAAAACACCTGAGACTTTATGAAGCACTACATCACTCCCGGCAACCCGATGCGTCGGCAATTTGACGCGATGGCCAGCTACGATGCCCGGCATTTTTCTTATGCCTTTGACGCGGGTGTGGCGACGCTGACGCTCAATCGGTCAGAGCGCAAAAATCCGTTGACGTTTGACTCATACCACGAGCTGCGCAACCTGTTTGCTGCGTTCAACCACGCTAACGATGTCAAAACGGTGGTGCTGATGGGCGAAGGCGGTAACTTTTGCTCAGGCGGTGATGTGCATGAAATCATTGGGCCATTAACCAAAATGAGCATGCCCGAAATGCTGGAGTTCACCCGCATGACGGGCGATCTGGTCAAGCAGATGCGCCTGTGCCCGCAGCCCATCATTGCCGCGATTGACGGCATCTGCGCAGGCGCTGGCGCGATGATGGCACTTGGTGCTGACATGCGGCTCGGAACGGCGCAAGCCAAAACTGCTTTCCTGTTCACCCGGGTTGGGCTGGCAGGTGCTGACATGGGCGCTTGCGCTTTGCTGCCGCGCATGATTGGCCAGGGCCGCGCCTCCGAATTGCTTTTCACAGGGCGCGCGATGACGGCACAAGAGGGTTTGCAATGGGGCTTTTTTAATGCACTGCATGCAGCGCATGATCTTTTACCAGCCGCGCAGAAGCTGGCACACGAACTGGCCAGCGGCCCGACCTTTGCGCACGGGATGACCAAGACCATGCTGCATCAGGAATGGGCGATGACGCTGGACCAAGCCATTGAAGCAGAAGCCCAGGCGCAGGCTATTTGCATGCAGACGCAAGACTTCACGCGGGCGTACAAGGCTTTTTCTGCGAAGCAAAACCCAGTGTTTGAAGGCAATTGATGACCCCCGACACGCTGCACTTAAACCTGCCGTTTTTCGACGACGTTCACCGCGTGCTCGCCTCCGGTCTGGTCGACTGGGCTGCGGTTCAACAGGTTGACGAAACCGATGACCGCTCTGCCTGCCGCGAATGGGTGGCGTTACTGGGCACTGGTGGCTGGCTGCGCTATTGCGTGCCAGCCGAATTTGGTGGCGCCTTGCCCAAGCTGGATTCACGCGTCCTGGTTATTTTGCGCGAAACACTGGCCTTCCATTCACCACTGGCTGACTTTGCCTTCGCCATGCAGGGCTTGGGCAGCGGTGCCATCACGCTGGCCGGTACCCCTGCACAGCACGCTGCCTACTTACCGCATGTGGCGAGTGGCAAGAAAATTGCTGCGTTTGCGCTGAGTGAGGCGGGTGCAGGCTCAGACGCGGGCGCCATGACGGCCAGCGCTGTGCCTACAGACAAAGGTTGGGCCATCAACGGCAGCAAAACCTGGATCAGCAATGGCGGGATTGCTGATTTTTATGTGACGTTCGTGAAGACCGAACCCGACCTCGGCACGCGCGGCATCACGCCGTTCATTGTCGATGCGGACACGCCAGGCCTGGATGCCAGCGAGCACATTGCCGTGATGGCACCCCACCCGCTAGCCACACTTGCATTTGACAACTGTGTTGTTCCTGGCGAAAGCCAGTTGGGAGTACTGAACGGCGGCTTCAAACTGGCCATGCAAACGCTGGATATTTTTCGCGCCTCTGTAGCTGCGGCTGCTTTAGGCATGGCCCGGCGCGCTTTAGCAGAGGCAGTGAACTATTCAAAACAGCGCTCCATGTTTGGCGGCAAGCTGGCGGATTTTCAGCTCACGCAGGCCAAGCTGGGCGAGATGGCCGCGCTGGTAGATGCTGCGGCGCTGCTGACCTACCGCGCGGCCTGGTTGCGCGACGAGGGCGAGCGCACGGGCTACCCGGTTCGCGTCACGTCTGAGGCGGCGATGGCGAAGATGACCGCCACTGAAAACGCACAGCGCGTGATCGACATGGCCCTGCAAATGCATGGTGGCCAGGGTGTGAAGGTAGGCACCAAGGTTGAAAGCCTTTACCGCAACATTCGCTCACTGCGTATTTATGAAGGCGCCACCGAAGTACAGCAACTGATTATTGGCAAGGCCTTACTTAAATATTGACCAAAGGGTGAGTAACACCATGACGCAGTCCCACTCAGCACAAACCGATCATTTTGTTCAGGACCGCTTGCCGCTGGCGGCGCAATGTGCAGACATGCGTTATGAGCTGCCAGAGTTATGCATTGCAGACCAAGCCAATTTGATCGATGTGCTTTTCAGCCAAATTAAAGCGCGTGGTTTACTTGACAAGCCTTTTTTGCGTTCGGACAAGACCGTGTTGACCTATGCGGATGCCAATCAACGCATCAACCGCATCGCTCAGGAGCTCACAGACAATTTTGGCTTGGTGGCCGGCAACCGAGTGCTCTTGCGCGGCGGCAACTCTATCGGTATGGCACTGGCCTGGCTGGGCGTGGTGAAGGCCGGGTTGATCGCTGTAGCGACCATGCCGCTGCTACGCGCCAAAGAGTTGGGTGAAGTGATCGAAAAAGCGCAGATTAACCTGGCATTGTGCGATGCAAGCCTGGTGGATGAACTGAATATCGCCAAAGCGCAAACATCTGCCTCGCGGCCTGTCGTAATGTTTAACCTGATCAACCCGATAAATGAGCCCGGCTTGCTGGCTGACAGCTTAGAAACTTTGGCGGCACAAAAGGACGGTAATTTCAAACCCCGCCCGACCGCCGCAGACGATGTTGCTTTAATGGCGTTTACCTCGGGTACTACCGGTACACCCAAAGCAGTCGTACACACCCACCGCGACGTACTGGCCGCCTGCGAAGCCTGGCCGCGCCATGTACTGGAGGCCACGCCGAACGACATTGTGATGGGCTCGCCGCCGTTGGCTTTTACCTTTGGTTTGGGCGGCTTATTGTTGTTTCCGTTTTGGGCGGGAGCCTCGGTTTACTTTCCGTCCATTGCTTACACGCCAGAAGCCATGCTCAAGCTGGTCAATCAAGTGGGTGCGACGATTGTGTACACCGCGCCGACTTTTTATCGACAAATGGCCACATTCGCCAAACAGCATGGCACCCCAACGCTGCGTATTTGCGTGAGTGCCGGTGAAGCATTGCCCGATGCAACGCGCCAGCTATGGAAGCAGGCCACAGGCATTGAAATGCTGGACGGCATTGGCGCGACCGAGATGTTTCATATTTTTATCTCCAGCAAACCCGGCGATGTGCGGCGCGGCGCGATTGGCAAAGTCGTGCCGGGCTACACCGCCAGGGTGGTGAATGACCAAGGCTTAGAAGTGCCTCTGGGCAGCGTGGGCAAGCTGGCCGTCAAGGGGCCGACCGGCTGCAAGTACCTGGACGACGCACGGCAAACCAACGTAAGCGGGTGGCGAAGTCATCTTGCTGGAATGCGCAATTCTTAAGAGCATGGTGTCCACTTCAACTCAGGTGGACACATGCACACTCCAGAAA
>JAYVPR010000362.1:0-4442 GCA_043757245.1 Polaromonas sp.
AAAGCCGTACAAAATTTGCGCGTCTTCCCGCACCACAAACTGCGTCAGCAGACTGACTTTTTCACCCAGGCCAGGCAGGTTGTAAAACGTGCTCATGGGTACCAGCAACTCGTAGCCAATGCCGTTGCAGTCCACCAGAATTTCGGGGGGGGTCTTTTCGGCTAACAAGCCCTGAATTCGTCCAATCACTTTCGTCCTATCATTTTTGTCCACTCATGGGCTAATGTTATCAGTCGCCCCAAGACGCAAATATCAGCGGACAATCACGAACCAACCTTTTTTCAGGACACCACGCCTTGATCCTCCGCCACACCTTCACGCCGCCAAACAACACCCGCATGGGGCACCTGTGCGGCCCGATGGACGCACACATCCGCACGATTGAGGTCGGGCTGGACGTAAAGATTGCGCACCGCTTTGAGCAGTTCAAGATTGACGGTATCAAAGCCCGTGCCACCCAGGCGCTGGAGGTGTTGCAGGCGCTGTATGAAATGGCACAGCGGCCGATAGCGGAAGAAACGGTACAACTGATGATGGCCGGCGACATGGCCTTGAAGCTCTCACCTGACGGCAGCGCCACGCTGACCACCCGACGTGCTGACCTGCGTGCCCGCACCGTGAACCAGGGCGTCTACCTGGAGAACATTGCCACCCACGACATCACTTTTGGTATCGGCCCGGCAGGTACCGGCAAGACCTATTTAGCGGTGGCCTGCGCGGTTGATGCGCTAGAGCGCAGCGCGGTGCAGCGCATCGTGCTGACCCGCCCTGCGGTAGAGGCGGGCGAGCGGCTGGGCTTTTTACCGGGCGATTTGAGCCAGAAGGTTGACCCATATCTACGCCCGCTGTGGGACGCACTGCATGAGCTGATGGGTTTTGAACGCGTACAAAAAGCCTTTGAGCGCCAACAAATTGAAATTGCGCCGCTGGCTTTTATGCGTGGCCGCACGCTGAACCATGCTTTTGTGATTCTGGACGAAGCGCAAAACACCACGCCCGAGCAGATGAAGATGTTCTTAACCCGTATCGGCTTTGGCAGCAAAGCGGTGGTCACAGGAGACGTGAGCCAGGTTGACTTGCCGCGTACCCAGCTCAGTGGGCTGGTGGATGCCGAAAAGGTTTTGAAGCGCGTCAATGGCATTGCGATTACCCGGCTGACGAGCGCAGATGTGGTGCGCCACCCGCTGGTAGCCCGCATTGTGGACGCGTATGACCGTACGCCTGGTGGGAAAAGTGACGCTATTGATGCAATTTATGCTATTGATTCAGCAGCTGCAAACCCTCGTAAAACAAGGACTAGAAGCAAAAATGCCTCTTAAAAACCTGCAGTTGTCGCTGCAATTTGGCCCTATTAAAGACGCCGCCCTCCACCGCGCTGCCCTGCCGCGCCACAGCGTGACCCGCTGGATTCGCCACGCGCTTGAAAGCGATGCAGAGATCACGGTGCGGATTGTGGATGCTGAGGAAGGCCGGGCGCTGAACCGTGAGTACCGCAAAAAAGACTACGCCACCAACGTCCTGACGTTCGACTACACGCAAGCGCCGCTGGTCACGGCTGACCTGGTGCTGTGCGCGCCTGTGGTGGCCAAAGAGGCGAAAGAAAACAAAAAAACACTGGCAGCTCATTACGCACATTTACTGGTTCACGGCACGCTGCATGCGCAAGGCCATGACCATGAAACCTGCGCGGCAGATGCGGACGCGATGGAAGCGCGTGAAACTGCGGTTTTGGCAGACTTGGGCATCAAAAACCCTTATTGATGAGCTAATTTGATGTTTTAAATCATCATTAAATCGGCCTACATCCCAATAATACGGGCGTAATCAGCTCCTGAAATTATAGCAATTGCTTACCTAGTCCGTGATGCCAGCAGCTACAAAAAGCGGCTTGCCCACTGGCCCGGACAGAAAAGTAACGAACTGCTGCGCCAACACTTGCTGCTGGCCTGTTGCCACGGGTGCTGCGATATACGACGTGTAGTTTTGAATATCAGCCGGCAGCGGTCCCACCAGCTTTAAGCCCTTGCTGGTGTAAAGCAAAATTTCAGTCATCGCGCCAAAACCAATCTCGTTGCCTTTGCCTTTGATGACGTGCTCCAGCACGGACGAGCCGTCGGCATAGCGAGTGGTTTTGCTTTCAATCTGCGTGTACATATCCATCTTTTTGAGCAGCCCCTCCAAATACAAGCCGGTAGACGCACGGTTAAACACCAGCGATTCCGCAGCCAGAACAGCTTTTTTCACCGCCTCGGCACTGCTGATGTCTGGTGCTGGCGCGCCGTCACGCACTGCCACACCCATGCCCACCCGGCCCACATTGGCGCGCGCAGCGGCCAGTTTGCTGGCTGCAGCAAAGTCGGCAATCACCGCTGGCGGCGCAATCACCACATCAAAGGCCGGGTTGCCTTCCATACGCTTGCGCAGCTCGGGCGCGGTGTTGAACGTGATGTTGATGCTGTGGCCCGTCTGCTTTTCAAAGGCGGTGGCGGCGGCTTTGATGCCCGGTTCAATGGCGCCTGCGCTGAGGACGGCGATGTCAGCCGCAAAGGCGGTGTTGGCTAGCGTGGTTGTCATCAGAGCACCAGCAAGCGCATTGCGAAGAATTGAAAAACCATTCATGACGCTCTCCAAAAAATAAACCCACACGATGAATTGACTGTTGTGGTCGCGGGATAAATGTCATTATGCAAAAATCACTGTGTGGCTACGGCCAACGCGCTACTAAACTTGGAGACGCACCATGAACCCACTGAGTTTTCATTCGCGACTACACAACGTCGTGCTGGCTGTAGCTTGCGCCTTTGCAGCCCTCTTCGCTTTGCCCGCCGCCGCGCAAATAGGCCCAAGCGTACCGGAGATTGCGCAATACAAAGGTCTGCATGCCGCAGCGCAAAAAGGTGATGTGACTCAAATTGAAAAGCTGGCCGCATCGAAGGCAGCGCTGAATGCCAGAGACAACAATGGCCGAACGCCGCTACATGTCGCTACTTTTGCGCGCCAGCGGGATGCGATTCACGCATTGGTCAAGGCGGGGGCTGACATCAACCTGCTGGACAACGACCGCTACGACGGCATCACCATTGCCTCAGTGGCAGATGATGTTGAAACCCTGCGCGTGCTGTTGTCGCTGGGTGCCAACGCGAAGCTGATCACCAGCCGCTACGACGGCACAGCGCTGATAGCCGCCGCGCATTTGGGCCATGACGGTGTGGTCAAACAGTTGATCGCTGCAGGCGCACCGCTCGACCATGTCAACAACTTGCACTGGACTGCAGCAATTGAAGCTGTCGTTCTGGGCAATGGCGGCACCCGGCATCAAGAAACGCTGCGCGCACTTATTAAGGCGGGGGCTAATCTGCAATTGACTGACAGACAAGGCAACACGCCTTTGCAATTGGCGACCTCGCGGGGCTATGCTGAGATGGTGAAGATGCTGTCGGTGTCTGTGCCCAGCTTGAAGTGAAATGACTGAGGCGGGTTACTGCAAGCTCACCTGCACAAACCGACGCTTCCCCACCTGCACCACATACATCCCAACGTCCAGCTTCAAGGCTTTACTACTCCGTAGCAGACAACAGCACCAGCAAAGAACGCGGTAGCAATTGCCTGAAGCCTTTGTCAAAGGTTACAAAAGGCTCACTCAAAGATATCGCTAGTGACGCCAGCCACGCATCAGGGATGTCGTTTCCTGCCAGGCTTTGACTGGAGACAATCGCCTCAAAGCTGTTCCACTCCTGGTTTTTCCCTGCCCATTCAACCACTGGTAATTCAAGCAAGGCTTTGATGTATTCCAATGCTTGCGCAGTACTGGTAGGCTCACGAAAAACGCGCGTATTGGTTACCAGGCGAACGAAACCAGCCACCACTGGCATAGACAAACGAAGTGTTGAATCGACTGCCGCGCCTGCTTGGGCGTTGGCCAAGAAATCAGTCATCCACTTTTGAGCGATGGTGTGTTGTGCATGATCACTGCGAGAAGCAGCAACCAAGATATTGATGTCAACCAACATCGTCCGCCGCATCGAACATCGATTTGTTGCTGCATCCATCAATGCCTGGCATCAACCCACCCTTGCCATGCACAACAGGAAAAACAGGCATAGGCGGCCTGGCTTTGACGGAGGGCAACTGCTCACTTCGCAACCGCATGCGCAAACCCTCTTCGATCAACCGGGTCAGCGTTGAGCGCTGGCGAACGGCCAGTGCTTTGGCCTCCATCAGCAGCGTGTCATGAATATTTAGCGTAGTTTTCATAACTATAATTGTACAGATATCTGTATGAGTTGTTCGATTTCAGCTCAACGTCACCCGCACAAACCTGCGCTTGCCCACCTGCACCACATAAGTCCCAGCGTCCAGCTTCAAAGCCTTGTCGCTCACCACACTTGAATCCACCCGCACGCCACCGCCGTCGATCAGTCGGGTCGCGTCCCCGCCTGAAG
>JAYVPR010000363.1:0-4432 GCA_043757245.1 Polaromonas sp.
ATGCGGTGTCAGTTTTTCAATCTCTGCCGTCAGTGCTTGAAATTCTTCTGTTTTCATCGCCACACCTATGTCGTTGATTTACATAGTTTTATTTATACCGCCATCTAACGAGGACATAGCCTAAATAAAATAGCGATTTTCGCCTGATTCTATTGGGCTACAGGCATTTTTAGCACCTAAAAATGGTCAATTCCTGGCATTTCATGCCAAAATCACGTCGTCAGGCTCTTACGCGAGAAAATAATGCTTCATACATGATGCATTATTTTTTTGAGATCGCCACCGTGTAGCAAAGTATGCCGCGCATCACCAAGCCACGTCGTTACCATGCGATTGAATTTACGCCATAGAATTTTGAAAACGCTTTAACCTCGCATTAACAGCTTGTATTTTCAGAACAACAGAGGACAGCCATGACAAGCCAGACAAACAAAAAAAGAAACCCGATCAAAAGTGCCTCGGTGTATGTGCTGTTCCCCTTGGTAATTGCGGGTTTGGTAGCGTGGCTTGGCGCAACCAGCTATCCCTCTGCTGGCGAACTTCCTCCACAGAAAAATTCCGCAGCGTCCACCCCTGTTGGTCTGGCCAATATGACCAAATTGCCAGCTAGCGCAGCAATAGCCCCAACGCCAAATCCACAGCCGGACCTTGACAGCCGACTCAAAGAGCTGGAGGCCACACAAAAAGCGCTGTATTCAAGCTGGCTGGATGGCCAACGGAAAACCATTGACTGGTAGCTGGCCTTTTTAGCGGTGATGATGGGCGTGCTCGCGCTGGCCGGTGTTGCGATTCCTTATTTAATGGGACGCAAAGACAAAGAATTGATGAATCAACTGCTGTCAGATGCCAAACAAACAGTGACCGACACCCAGCAGCAATTGGCAGAAGTTAAAGCTGCTGCTGTTGAGGCAAAACAGCACAGGGATACAACCCAGGCAAATGCCGAGGAAAGTGGACGACTTCTGAGGCATTCCACCAGCGGCCAGGAGAAAACGCCAGAGAAAAAAATCGAGTTGGCGCTTGCAGCCAAGTCAGTCAAAGAGGACATCCAGGCCAGCCAAATCGACAAGCTCAGAGCCGAAGCTGTGCAGGCCGCCACACAGGAGGACGCTGAAAAAGCACATACGTTGTGGGCCGCCGTAGCAGCCTTGGAGCCGACTGACCATGTGGCGCAATTCAACACCGGGTATTGGGCACAAATGCAAGCCAACAAAGAAACACCACAGGGAACCCGTTTCTGGCTGCAAGAGGCCGCACGAGCCTACGCACAGGCACTGCAGATCAAGCCCGACATGCATGATGCCGCCAGCAACTGGGGCAATGCGCTGGCTGCTGAAGCCAAGGTCCTGGCAGACAGCGACTTGCCCGCCGCCAGAGCCTTGTGGTTGCAGGCTGGTCAGCGCTACGCACAGGCCTTGCAGATCAAGCCCGACATGCATGAGGCAGCCAGCAACTGGGGCAATGCGCTGGATGCTGAAGCCAAGGTCCTGGCAGACAGCGACTTGCCAGCCGCCAGAGCCTTGTGGTTGCAGGCTGGTCAGCGCTACGTGCAGGCTCTGCAAATCAAGCCTGACCTGCATGAGGCAGCCAGCAATTTGGGCGGTGCTCTTTTACATGAGTGGCAGGCTGTCGTTGCCACAGATCCGGGCGAGGCCAATAAACTCTTGGAGCGCGCCCTGACACTACTGCAAAGCCATGCACAATCTGCACCGAATGTTGTGGCTTACAACCTGGCTTGCTGTTTTGGTTTGAAAGGTGATGTCCGTGAAACATTGAAGTGGCTGGAGTGCGCTGCCGACGCAGGCGAGTTGCTCACCAAATCGAAGATTCGGGCAGATAAAGATTTTGACGGCATTCGCAACGACAGCCGGTTTGTTACGTGGTTGGACAAGCTGAAAGAAGAGTAGCGCTGGTGGCTGGCGTTGCTATCAGGCGGCCAAAGCGCCTGGCCATTGAGGTTGCTTCTGCGTTTGCGTTCATCCCAAGTAGGCATGTTTAATTGCAACACCAAATAAATATGCGTTATTCATTGATTTACTTGAGTTTCTCTCCAAAATCCGCCTATTGAAGTCCTGCGGCAAGAGACCTCTGCCGCATTGCAACCGCCGCACCCACCCACAACGCCAGCGCTGAAAAAATCAGCCCGCGCTGCAAGCCTGCCAGGTCGTTACCCGAACCCAAACCATCGGCTATCCAGCCGACAACCGTGGGCCCCACAATTTGACCCGCTGCAAACACGATGGTGAAGGCGCTGATGCCCGCAGCCCACTGACTTTGCGGCAAGTTGTGGCGCACCAGCGCGGTGGTGCTGGCCACAACTGACAAAAACACGCCGCCAAACATCACCCCTGACAGCAACACCAACGGCCACGCACTTGTCAACGCTGGCAGCATGGTCGCGCAGCCGAGCAGCGCATTCAAAATGGCCAGCGCCTGCCCGCCTTTGTAGCGGTCAAGCAAGCCCGCCCAGATGCGCGAAGACGCTATCACCGCCACGCCCAGCAGTGCGTAAAAAGCGGTGATCGCCTGCGCAGAAGCGCCCTGTTCCTTGAGCAGCGCCACCACAAAGGTCATGTAGCCGATGTAGCCCATGCCAAACAGCATGTAGCCTACCAAGCCTGGCGCAAAGTCACGCCAGTTAAAGTGCCGCTGCAGCGACTCCTGGGGTGGGCTGGTAGCGGGCGCAGTCAGCACCTGCAAGCGCCTCCCCACCCAAGCCAGCATGCCCGTTGCAAGCAGGCAAGTTGCACTGAGTGCCCACCAGGCCCAGGCCCAACCATGCGCCACGCCAGTAGCCGCCTGCAGCACGGCAGGCACCAACAACGCCGACAGCGTGATGCCCAAGCCTGTACCGCCGTAGTACAAACCCAGCAGCAAGCCCATCCTGCTAGGGGCCAACGCGCCCAGCCGCGCCGCCAGCAGCCCACCGGCAATGAACACCAACGCACTGGCCACGCCCGCCAACAGCCGCTGTAACAGTAACGAAGGCGTATCCGTAAAAAAACCTGTCCCCGCCATAAACACGCTAGCCACCAAACTGCCCACCACCAGCAACGCCACAGGCGTGCATCGCTTGAGCAACCACGGCGTGGCAAGCGCCCCCAGCAAATAGCCCAAAGCGTTCAGCGTGTTCATCGCCCCCGCCAGCGCGTAGCTCCAGCCCAGATCAGCGCGCATGGTCGGCAGGAGCAGCCCATAAGCAAATCGGGTAATGCCCAGCGACACGGCAGCGCCCAAAGACAAGGCAACGGCTAGCGCCAAGAGTTGACGCAGCGCGGGCTGGGTGGGGGTGAGGGGTGGGTTGAACAGTGGCATGTTGGGCAAAGTTTGCAGCAATCGATGCGCTATTTATTTAGGAGCTTTTTACGTCCGTATTTATTGGGCTAGAGGCAAATTTAGGAGGTGAAAACGACTATTTTTAAGTCTCAAACGCCTTCAAGTCGGTCAATCATCTTTTTACCCAATTCCCAATTCCCAGAGGCAATGATTGCCTCACCTTTAGTGTGCACTTCAGACACCACGTAAACCAGGCAAGTCAACGCCGACCCTGCGTATTGCACCGCCACCTCCTGCCTCGTATACTCCCCGGTCTGCTGCGGCCACACTGCTTCTATTTCGTCTAGCTGGAGTTCCAGCGCTGGGGTGATTTGGTAAACCTCGCCTTGCACCCATTGCTCGCCTTCGAGACGCACACCTGGGTAGCTGCCCAGGTTGTACAGCGTACCTTTAATTTTGCCGTCGGCTACAAAAATGGGTGCCGGTTTCAATCGATTAATGTCGCGTTGTTCACCCCGCCGCAGCGTGCCGTAAACGAAAACATAGCGATGCACAGGGCTGGATGGGGTGTCGGTTATCGTAGAGTCCATGAACCGAATTGTGGCGTATGCCTGTCTTGCACTCAGCATGTCACTTGTTGGCAGCTATGTTGCCTTGTCGAAACCCCTGGTGGCAGCCATGCCCGTCTTTCTACTCGCCTGGCTGCGCTTTGGCATTGGCGGAGCGGCCATGCTGCATTGGCTGAAAAAGCCTGCTAACGAAGCGCCAATGACGGGCCAGACCAAGCGCCTTTTGTTTCTGGAGTCTTTTCTGGGCAATTTTTTGTTCTCCATCTGCATGCTGTTTGGCGTCAGCATGACCAGCGCAGTGACGGCCGGTGTAGTGATGGCGACGATCCCGGCAGCGGTGGCTTTGATGAGTTGGGCGTTTCTGAAAGAGCACATTGGCCTGCGCACGTGGGCCGCAGTGGGTTGCGCCGTGGTAGGCGTCACTCTGGTTTCACTATCAAAACAGGAGCTTATAGCGCCCGTATCTATTGAGCTAGAGGTCAATTTTTCACCTAAAAACGGTGTTTTGGGTATTTTTTTGTTGCTTGGCGCGGTGTTTTGTGAAGCGGCGTATGCGGTAATTGGCAAAAAATTGGTCGGTGCCCTTG
>JAYVPR010000364.1:0-4417 GCA_043757245.1 Polaromonas sp.
CTATGCCAAGCGTGAGCTGCCCAACTACCAGGTGTTTGACGAGCGGCGTTACTTCACGCCGGGTAACAGTGCTTGCGTATTTGACGCAGACGGCCTGAAAGTAGGCCTGCTGATTTGTGAAGATGCATGGTTTGATTCGCCCGCCAAAGACGCCAAAGACGCTGGCGCAGAGCTGCTTGTGGTCATCAACGCTTCGCCTTTTCACATTGGCAAAGGCGGCGAGCGGGAGCAGATGATGCGCCAGCGTGCCCTGGCTGTGGACTTGCCGCTGGTATATGCGCATTTGGTGGGCGGGCAGGACGAGATCGTTTTTGAAGGCCGCTCGTTTGCCGTGCAGGCTGACGGTGCGCTGGCGGGCCGTGCACCCAGTTTTAAAGAAGATTTGTTTGAAATAACGGCCAGAGCGTCTGAAAATACCTCAAAAAATGCATCAAATTCATCTTTAGTCCCAATAATTATTGGGCAAGATGCTACTAAATTAATAGCAAATATACAACCTGAACAAACTGACGATGCTGACCTGTGGGACGCACTTGTGCTGGGCGTGCGTGATTATTTGGGTAAAAACGGCTTCCCAGGTGCGCTGCTGGGCTTGTCCGGCGGTATTGATTCGGCTCTGGTGTTGGCGATTGCGGTGGACGCTATTGGCGCAGACAAGGTGCGCACTGTGATGATGCCTTCGCCCTACACCGCTGATATCTCGTGGATTGACGCACGTGAAATGGCTGAGCGCATGAAGGTGCGCTATGACGAGATTTCGATCATCCCGGAGTTTGAGGCGTTCAAGGCTTCGTTAGCCGATGACTTTAAAGGCCGGGCCGAGGACACCACGGAAGAAAACATTCAGGCGCGGATTCGTGGCACGCTGCTGATGGCGCTGTCAAACAAGTTTGGCTCGATTGTGCTGACCACGGGCAACAAAAGTGAGATGGCCACCGGCTACTGCACGCTGTATGGCGACATGGCAGGCGGCTTTGCAGTCATCAAGGATCTGGCGAAAACCACGGTTTTCAGGCTGGCGCACTGGCGCAATGCCAACGACCCCTATGGCACGGGCCAAAGCCCTATCCCGGAGCGCATCATCGTCCGCCCGCCCAGCGCCGAGCTGAAAGCCGACCAAACCGACCAAGACAGCTTGCCGCCCTACGACGTGCTGGACGCGATTCTGGAGCGTTACATGGAAAACGATGAAAGCATCGAGAGCATCATTACGTCAGGGTTTGACCGTGCGGTGGTCGAGCGCGTGACGCGGCTGATCAAAATCAACGAATACAAGCGGCGGCAAGCGCCTGTTGGTATTCGGGTAACTCACAGGAGCTTTGGTAAAGATTGGCGCTACCCTATCACTAACAAGTTTCGCTCCTGAATCAACGACCCAAAAGACAAGTCCATGAAACAAATAACCGCCGTTCTCAAACCGTTCAAACTCGAGGAAGTTCGTGAAGCCCTGGCCGAATGCGGCGTAACGGGTTTGACGGTGACTGAGGTCAAAGGCTTTGGCCGCCAAAAAGGCCACACCGAACTCTACCGTGGTGCGGAATATGTGGTCGATTTTTTGCCAAAAGTCAAAGTTGAAGTGGTTGTGAAAACCGAAGACGTTGACCGCTGTGTTGACGCCATCATTCGCGCTGCGCGCACTGGCAAAATTGGTGACGGCAAGATTTTTATCACCAACGTGGAGCGCACTGTGCGAATCCGTACCGGCGAGCAGGATGATGCAGCGGTTTAAATCCGGCGTATCAAGGCAGCGGTTTAAATCTGATCAAGCGGCTTGCTGCTTCGCGATAATCCTGCAGTCAACCCCGCAGTCAGCACCAGGCTTTCAAGCAACGGATCTGCGTGCGCCTCTACGCTGATCAGCGGCATCAACGAGTCGGGCATAAACCCGGCGGCAACTGAAGACTGCAAAAACGCCAGCAGGCTATCGTAATAGCCATTCATATTGAGCAAGCCGATGGGTTTGTCGTGGTAGCCGAGCTGGCGCCAAGTCCAGACTTCAAAAAACTCTTCAAACGTGCCGATGCCGCCCGGTAGTGCTATAAAAGCATCGGCACGATCAGCCATCATGCGTTTACGCTCGTGCATCGACTCCACAATGTGCAGCTCTGTGCAACCGTGATGCGCGTGCTCTTTGTCAACCAGTGCTTTGGGAATCACGCCAATCACCCGGCCACCAGCGGCCAGTGTGGCATCGGCCACGCTGCCCATCAGTCCGTTGCGACCACCACCGTAAACCAGCTGCCCGCCACGCATGCCAATCCAGGTACCCACCTGTCTGGCGATAGTGCTGAATTCAGGATCATTGCCGGGGCGCGAACCACAATAAACGCAGATTGAAAAGCTTGGCGTGGTCATTTGGCTGCCATGCGCGCCAAGCGTTTTGGGCTTTCAGGGGTTTTCCAGCTGATAAGGCGAGTGCCTGCGATAGCATCGTGCCAAAATTGTTTGTCTGGGTGAAAGCGCGCCAATATGGCCCAAACGGCAACCCAACCCAAGGTCAGCAACGCGCCTTCAATAGCTGGTGACTTGAACAGCCAACTGAACAGCAGCGGTGGTAAAAACCAAAGCCAGCTGAACACATAGCGCAGCAACGCTCGTTTTTGTGTGATACGCTGGCCTTGCTTGTCAACCACGCGAATATCCCAGGTTTTCATGGCCAATGACTGTCCCTTGGCCCAAAACCAGACGAAGTAAATGCCGAAAATGACAAATAAAAACGCTTGCAGCGCGTTGCGGTTGTCCATCGCGTTTCGGGTCTGACTCAAACTGCTGAAAAGGTAAGCTGCCACAAAAACGACGCCGAACATCAGCAGACCTTCATAAGTCCAACAGGCCATTCGCCTCGGTATCGAGGGGACACTAGATTGTGTTTCAGTCACTTGGCAGGTGCGGGGGTGACCACGTTCTGCAAGGTATCTCCCGTCCTGGTCGTGACGGGGGCTACGGGCGGCACTGTAGGCAAGGGCGGCACGCCTTTTGGTGTAACAGCCAATTTTTGTGGCGCCACGGGCTTGACTGCCGTTGCCGCACCGGCTGGCTTGGGCGTCGCTTTGGCTATCAGCTTGGCTTTTTCTTCCGGGCTTAGAGCCTGGTAGGTAAGCCATTTGGCTTTTTTCTCGTCCGGGCTTAGTTCGTTGGACAATTCTTTGGTTTTGGCAAAATTAAGCCGCGCTGCTGCTCGCTGCTGCGGGCTCATGGTCACCCATTCATTCATCCGGCTGTGCATGACGGCTTGGTCACTGGCGGGTAAGTTGGGGTAACTTTTAGAAACTTCGAGCCACTTGCGTTTTTGTGCTTCGCTTATGCCGTTCCACTTAGCGGCCAGCGGCTTGAGGCTTTGCTGCTGTAGGGGGGTGAGTTCGGCCCAACTGGGCTTTGACGTGACTGCGGTGACGGATTTGGCTGCACTGGCTGCGGTTTTAGGAACTGCAACTGATGGCGTTTGGGCTTGAGCCAGAGACTGCAACAGGACAAGCACCGTCAAGTAAAGGGTGCAGCGCGAGGCAGCATAAAAAGACGAGGCGGGCAAAATTCAGCTCGGAATTTGGTTGTTGTGTGTTTGGTGTTTGGCCAACTGTCCAGCAGTTGATGTTTAGCGGTTGGTTTTTAGAAACTGGAGAAATCCAGGATCTGAAAAAGCAGCAGGTGGCAAATCGTCTGTCAGTAACGCAGCATCGACTTCCGCAATTTCTTGAGCTCGATTGTCGTTTTGCACAGAATTGATTGTCAGCATTCCCACCACCAGCGCAATTAACGGCATGACCGAGCCGATCCGACCCCAAAAGCCCAGCCCGTCAGATGATCCCCACGTCAGAGCCGCGCTGCCACCCATGCTGACGCTTCTGCCAGCCGTTTGGATTTTGGCGATTTTGCGCTTGGATAGAGCTTGTGTGCGCGCGGCGCGCAGTCGCTCGGAAATGTCATGCGGCAAATTAGCCGTACCGATTGACAGATAAGCGACTGCTTTGAGCGCAAAGCGGTCTTGCATAATGTCGGCTCGATTTTGATTTGAATAAGTCATAGTGTTATACCTTTGGCACCCAGGGCTTTACTAAGGGCGAGAACCGCACGTGAACAGTGCGTTTTGACACTGCCTTCAGAGCAACCCATCGCTAACGCGGTTTCAGCCCCGTCCATCTCCTCCCAGTAACGCATCAGGAACGCTTCCCGTTGACGACCTGGCAAAAGCTGCACTTCTAATTCAATCTCATGCAATATTTGCGCCCGTTCAGTGGCATCTTGAGCGCTTTCAGTTCCCTCTGAGTCAGTTAGGGTCTCTAAAGTTTCCAAAATATCGAAATCTCCGTCACTTCCGGCAGATTCAAAATCGCTCATATTGGAAAAAAGCGCGTTGCGAGTCTTTCGTCGCCTAAACCAGTCGAGGGTGGTGTTTGACAAAATCCGTTGAAAAAGCATC
>JAYVPR010000365.1:0-4408 GCA_043757245.1 Polaromonas sp.
ATACGCCGCATCAAGTTGCGCTACCTGGCCAGCAAGCTGTACAAAGGGCAGTGACCCAGTGACACGCAGCATAGAGTCGAAGGCGGGCGTCATGAAGCAAATTGCTCTAGACATTGGCTTGGCGACTGCCCCTGCCTTTGGCAACTTTTTTACCGGGCCCAACAATGCGGCGTTGTCGCATTTACAGCTTTGGTCAGGCAGCCCGTTGCGGTCACCCGTGCCCACCTACCTGTGGGGTGAGCCCGGTAGCGGCAAAACCCATTTACTCAAAGCGGCGGTAGGTGCCTTGCAGCAGCAGGGCGCGCGCATCGGCTGGCTGGATGCGTCCGTCATGGAGCCACCTGAATTCAATGAAAGCTGGTCAGCGGTGATTCTGGACGAATGCCACCTGTACACCGCAGTGCAGCAGCAGGCCGCATTTAACTGGTTTGTCAATGCCGTGAGCAGTGCCAACGGTCAGCCGCGCGGCGTGCTGGCCGCAGGCGACGTGCCGCCCGCTGACCTGCTGCTGCGCGACGACCTGCGCAGCCGTTTGGGTTGGGGTCATGTGTACGAACTGCATGCCCTGAGCGAGCCCGAGCGCCGTGGCGTGCTGCGCGCTCAGGCCGATGCACGGGGTATTTTTTTAAGCGACGAGGTCATCAGCTTTGTGCTCAACCGCTTTTCAAGAGACTTGAGCAGCCTGATGCAACTGCTGGACCAACTCGATGGCTACGCCCTGCAAACGCAGCGCGCAGTCACTGTGCCTTTGCTCAAGGCGATGCTGGAAAGCGAATGAAAAAGTAAAGTGAATGAAGAAAAAAATTGCCCTGTTTGACCTGGACTACACCCTGATCCCGTTTGATTCTGACTACGAATGGAACGAATTCACGATTGCGCTCGGCTGGCGTGATGGCGATGCTTTCAGGCAAGCCAACGATGCGTTTTTTGCCCAATACCGCAACGGTACGCTCAATATTCATGACTACGTGCGCTTTGCCACGCAGGCTATTCGAGACCAGGGTGCTACTGAATCAATAGCTGCTCATGCCCGATTTATGGCAGCTACCGTGCTAAAAAGCATACAAAAACCGGCGCTGGACCTGGTGCAAGGCCACCAACAGGCAGGTGACACGGTTGTCATCGTGACCGCTACCAATGAATTTGTGACGCGTCCGATTGCCGCTGCCTTTGGCGTACAAGAGCTGATTGCGATTGACCTGGTGCGCAATGCCGAAGGTGAATTTACCGGCGATATTGCGGGCACGCCGTCGTTTCGTGAAGGCAAAGTCACGCGGGTTGAGGCCTGGCTGGCCGCGCGCAATCTGGGCTGGCAAGACGTTGAAACCACGTTTTACAGCGATTCTATGAACGACTTGCCGCTGCTTGAGAAAGCCACGCATCCGGTCGCCACCAACCCTGACGAGCGCCTGCGCCAACTGGCCACCGAGCGCGGATGGCGCATACTCGACCTGTTTTAACCCTTTCACCGGTGTCAGTAGAGTCCGCCAGCCAGCAAGGCATGTGGATTCCTGGAGTTTTGCAAATTCATGATTAAAAAATTTATCGATAAACTGTTTGGCAAATCAGACAGCTCCGCGACTAGCGCCAAAGCAGTCAAAAAATCCTCTTTCGGGACACGCAACGACATACAAGTCAAAGACCACGGCATCAACCCCAAGCTGGTTGACGAGCGCGCGATGGATGTGGTGCTCACCCTTAAAGACGCGGGTTTTTCTGCCTACATTGTTGGCGGCGCAGTGCGCGACTTGCTGGTTGGCCTGAAACCCAAAGACTTTGACGTGGCCACAAACGCCACGCCCGAAGAGGTTAAGCGCCTCTTTCGCCGCGCCTTCATCATTGGCAGGCGCTTTCGCATTGTTCACGTTATCTATGGCCGGGGCCGCGAGCATGAAGTGATTGAGGTGTCCACCTTTCGCGCCTATCTGGACAGCAGCCAGGCCGAACAAGTCGGCGGCAATGAGCGCACCAGCAAGAGCGAGCTGGCAGGCATGACGCATGCTGTTGACAGCTCGGGCCGCGTGCTGCGCGACAACGTTTGGGGCCCGATGGAAGAAGACGCCGCCCGGCGTGACTTCAGCATCAACGCCATGTACTACGACCCTGAAACGCAGGTGGTGGTGGACTACCACAACGGCATCAAGGATGCCTCGAGAAAAATTATCCGCATGATTGGCAACCCGGCCGTTCGTTACCGTGAAGACCCGGTGCGCATCATTCGGGCCGTGCGCTTTGCCGCCAAGCTGAATGTGCTGGGCTTCAAGTTTGAAGACAAAACCGTGCAGCCGCTCAAAAGCATGGTCAAGCTTTTGCTGGATGTGCCGCAGTCACGCCTGTTCGATGAAATGCTCAAGCTGCTCCAAACCGGCCACGCACTGGCCAGCATTGAGCAGCTCAAAACGTTGGGCTTGACCGGTATCTACCCATTGCTTGATGTGGTGGTGGACACCGCGCATCAGCCGTTTTTGAACCTGGCCCTGCAAGACACCGACCGCCGCGTGGGTGAAGGCAAGCCGGTGGCACCCAGCTTTATGCTGGCATGCATTTTGTGGGCTGATGTGCGTGACGGCTGGCAGCAGCGGATGGGGCGCGGTGAGCATACCTTGCCCGCTCTGCACGACGCGATTGACGACGCCTTCAACGCCAAGATTGGCGATGTCTCTGGCCGGGGCAAGCTGGGTGGCGACATGCGTGAGATATGGACGATGCAAATACGCTTTGACAAGCGTGTCGGCTCATCGCCGTATTCGATGCTGGAGCAACCTCGCTTTCGCGCTGGTTTTGACTTTTTGCGCCTGCGCGCGCAAACCGGCGAGGTTGATTTGGAACTGGCCGACTGGTGGGAAAAGTTCTCTACAGCGTATGACGACGAGCGTCACGTGATGATTGAAACCATGCGCTTGGCGAATTTGCAAAAGCCGCAGCAAGCGCGGGTTCGGGTCAAAAAAGTCGATGTACCTGCGGTTGATGTGCGCTTTGCAGCGCCAACTGATTCTGCGCCTGACGGGGATCAACCACAGGGCGAAGATGACCAAAGCGCCCCCGCCAGAAAACGCCGCCGTCGCCGAAAGCCAGCCAACCGGGGTGAAGGTGGTCAGGGCGGAGCAACGCCTGAAGCTTGACTGACATGGTGACGGCCTACATCGCCTTAGGTGCGAATCTTGGCGACGCAGTACAAACCGTCCGCCAGGCAGCCATTGCCATTGATGCATTGCCCGAATGCAGTGTTAAAAATACATCCAGCCTGTACAAAACAGCGCCGCTAGAAACATTGCCCGGCCATGCGCCCGGCGGTGATTACATCAACGCAGTGATTGAAATTGAAACCAGCTTGCCCGCGCCCACGCTGCTAAAACACTTGCAGCAGATAGAGCTAGGCGCAGGTCGCGAGCGACCCCACATCAACGCGCCGCGCACGCTGGATTTAGACCTGCTGCTTTACGGTAGCGGCAGTATTGAGTCAAAAGATTTGACAGTGCCGCACCCACGCATGTGGCAACGCGCTTTTGTGCTGGTACCTCTGGCAGAGATTGCGCATGGCCTGGTGAGTGCTTTGCAGTTACAGGCGGTTGAGCATCAAAACATCGCTGTTTTAAGGTAGATTTCGAGGTTTTAACCAATAAATATGGGTATAATTAGCTACTAAATTTATAGCAAGCCAGCACTTTTTAAGTCCAGCAAAAGTCGTGCCGCGATTTTTTCTGAAGCTCATCTGAGGAAACTAGCCGCGTAACGCTAAAAGTGCTCAGACTAAGGCGCGATTACGCGGTGCTTTGCGCAGTCTAATTTCGACAGTACGCCCGAGCACCGACGCAGCTTTGATCATGGTGTCGAGCTGTATCGAGAGGTTGTGCGGGTCGAGGATACGGTCAACCTGTGAGCGACTGGTGGTCATGGCGGCGGCCATTTGCACCTTGCTCATGTTCTGACTTGCCATTGCATCGGCAAGCTGTTCGGCCAAGGCGCGTTTAAGGGCACGCGCCTGCACTTCGTCAAACACGCCATCTTCTTTTAAGAAGTCGTCAAAATTGCTACCGCTGTGGGGGTTACGTTTGGCCATGGAGCCACTCCTTTAAACGGTTGGTTGCAATGTCTATGTCTTGTGGATCGGTACGTTGCGTTTTTTTGATGAAGCCGTGTAGCAAAACCATTTCGTTTTTTACAACCGCAAAAAGCACCCTAGCGATGCGATTCCCAATTTTGCTGCGAACCTCCCAAACATCACCACGCAAATGGTCAACTCTGGGCTTGCCAATGGGCCATTTGAACTGCACATAAGCAATGTCTTCGTCAATCGTTTTGCGGTGTTCTGATTCCGTTTCCAGATCGATACGACATTAGGCGCGAAGCCGCAGACAGTGCTGTAACGGCCAAGGCGAAGCAACAACATGTCGGATTGATATGGAAA
>JAYVPR010000366.1:0-4407 GCA_043757245.1 Polaromonas sp.
TTGACGAACTCGGTGTACGCATCAATCTCGCTGCGCGGCATTTCAGCACCGCCTGCAACGCGCAACGCCACCACGCGGCCACCGGGGGTAGTGGCGGGCACACTGAAGACTTTGAAGTCCACATCAGCCATCACATCAGTGAGCTCAGTGAACGCCATATTGACGCGCAAATCGGGCTTGTCAGAGCCGTAACGATACATCGCATCGGCATAAGCCATGACCGGGAACTCACCCAAGTCGGTGTTCAAAACGGTTTTGAAAATGTTGCTGATCATGCCCTGGAACATGTCGCGAATGTCCTGCTCGCCCATGAAGGACGTTTCAATATCAATCTGGGTAAATTCGGGTTGACGGTCAGCACGCAGGTCTTCGTCGCGAAAACATTTGGTAATTTGGTAGTAGCGGTCAAAACCCGCCACCATCAACAACTGTTTAAACAGCTGCGGGCTTTGCGGGAGGGCGAAAAACATGCCTTCATTAACGCGGCTAGGAACCAAATAATCGCGCGCGCCTTCTGGCGTGCTCTTGGTCAGCATCGGCGTTTCAATGTCAATGAAACCATTGGCATCCAAAAACTTGCGGGTTTCCATCGCCACGCGGTAGCGCAGCATCAGGTTGTTTTGCATGTACGGGCGACGAAGGTCCAGCACGCGGTGCGTGAGGCGGGTGGTCTCTGACAGGTTGTCGTCATCAAGCTGGAAAGGCGGGGTCACGCTGGCGTTCAATACTGTCATCTCGTGACACAGCACTTCAATTTTGCCGCTTTTCAGGCCTTCATTGACGGTGCCTTCAGGGCGAGCACGCACGACGCCCTTGACCTGAATGCAAAACTCGTTGCGCACACCTTCAGCGGTGGTGAACATGTCCGCACGGTCAGGGTCACACACCACCTGCACGTAGCCCTCACGGTCGCGCAGATCGACAAAAATCACGCCGCCATGGTCACGCCTGCGGTTGACCCAGCCGCATAAAGAGACAGTTTGGCCCATCTGGGCTTCGGTCACCAGACCGCAATAGTTGGAGCGCATTTGTGAAGACATGGATGGATGGTTGAATGATTATTTTGGTTTGTAAGTTGCAGCGCTGCCCGGCACGACGACGCCCATGGAGATGACGTAGGTCAGAGCTTCGTCAACGCTCATTTTGAGTTCAATGCAGTCTTGCTTTTTGAGCATGACGAAATAGCCACCCGTGGGGTTGGGCGTTGTCGGAACGTAAACGCTGAGGTAGTCACCGGTCAAATGGTTCACCACATCGCCGCCAGGCGAGCCGGTTTGAAAGCCAATCGTCCAGACGCCTTCACGCGGCCACTGCACCAGCAGAGCCTTGCGAAAGGCGTTGCCATTTTCTGAAAACAGCGTGTCAGAAACTTGTTTGACACTGGAGTAAATTGAGCGAACGATGGGAATGCGACTGAGCAGCGCGTCCCACCAGCTGACCAGTTTTTTACCCAGAAAATTACTGGCGACAGCGCCAATGATGAGCACAATCGCCAGCGCCAGCAACACACCAAAACCCGGGATGTGAAAGCCAATTAATTTATCCGGGTGCCAGGTACCGGGCAGGATTTCCAGGGTTTGGTCCAGCGTGGCAATAAACCAGTTCAGCAGCCAGACCGTGATGGCCAAAGGCACCAGTACTAAAAGCCCGGCCAGCAACCATTTGCGAACGGCAGCCATCATGGCGCCGCCTTGGAAGGAGGCGGTGAGCTCGCAGCGACGGGCGCTGGTGCGGGCGCTGCTGCTGAAGTTTTGGCGACTGTTGCCCCCGTATCTGATCCGCTGCTGGCGGACGTATCCGCTTTTTCAGAGCTGCCAGATTCTTTGGAACTTTCACCCTCTTTGGCCTTGTCGGCGCCGCTATTACTGCCACCCTCACTGCCACCTTTGCCATCGCGAAAGTCTGTGACGTACCAGCCCGAGCCCTTAAGCTGAAAGCCAGCGGCCGTCAATTGCTTTTTAAAGGCGGGCACGCCGCATACTGGGCAGTCAACCAGTGGGGCATCCGACATTTTTTGAAGAACATCTTTGGCATGCCCGCAGGACTCGCATTTGTAGGCGTAAATTGGCATGGTTTTGAAAACTCTGAGAGATGGTTAAATCTTGGGCTAAGCAGCAAGATGCAAAGCCAACGATTATAGGGCTCGGCCTAGAAAAGTTTGACCCTCAGCAGCACCTGCATGACTAGCAGCCCCAGGAAAAACCCAACGCCGCCGTAAATAATGCCTTGCAGCAGTTTGTTGGTGCGTTTTTGCTCAGCCAGTAATTCCAGCAGCTCGCGCTGATGGGTGTTTGGCTGCACTTTGAGGTACTGCGACAAGAGGCGCGGCAACGCCGGCAACAGCTTGGCATAAGACGGAGCCTCAGCCTTCAACTGCGCCAGCAACTTTTCTGGGCCCACTTGCTCAGTCATCCATTTCTCTAAGAACGGTTTCGCCGTGCTCCACAAGTCCAGATCCGGGTCCAGATCGCGGCCCAGGCCTTCAATATTTAGCAGAGTTTTTTGCAGTAGTACCAGCTGCGGCTGAATCTCGACATGAAAGCGGCGCGAGGTTTGAAACAGGCGCATCAGTACCAGGCCGAGTGATATTTCCTTGAGTGGCCTGTCAAAGTAGGGCTCGCAGCAGGCACGAATGGCAGATTCCAGCTCGTCCACGCGGGTGCTGGCAGGTACCCAGCCTGATTCAATGTGCAACTCGGCGACGCGCTTGTAGTCACGCCTGAAAAATGCACTGAAATTTTGCGCCAAGTACTCCTTATCAATCTCGGTCAGCGTGCCAACAATGCCAAAATCCAGTGATATAAAACGCCCAAAAGTGGCTGGCTCCAAGCTGACTTGAATATTGCCAGGATGCATGTCGCCGTGAAAATAACCATCGCGAAACACCTGGGTGAAAAATATCGTGACGCCATCGCGGGCGAGCTTTTTCATGTCGACACCGGCATCGCGCAAGCGCTGGGTCTGACCAATCGGTACACCCTTCATACGCTCCATCACCATCACGTCTGGCATGCAGTAGTCCCAAATCATTTCAGGAATCATGACCAGATCAAGCCCCGCCATGTTGCGCCGCAGTTGTGCGGCACTGGCGGCTTCACGCAGCAAGTCCAGTTCGTCATGCAGGTACTTGTCAAACTCGGCCACCACTTCGCGTGGTTTTAAGCGTTTGCCATCTTTTGACGCACCCTCCACCCAGCCTGCCATCATGTGCATCAGCGCCAGGTCTTTTTCAATTGCTGGTTTCATGTTGGGCCGCAGCACCTTGACAGCCACTTCACGGCCCTTTCCGTGACGGTCATCAGGCAGCACCGCAAAATGAACCTGGGCGATTGATGCGCTGGCAATCGGTGTGTGCTCAAAACTGGCAAATATCTTGTCTAGCGGGCGACCAAAGGATTTTTCAATCATGGCCACCGCCAGCGACGATTCAAACGGCGGGACACGGTCTTGCAGCCTCGCCAATTCATCCGCAATGTCTGGTGGCAACAAGTCGCGGCGGGTCGACATCACCTGCCCGAACTTGACAAATATCGGCCCAAGGCTCTCCAAAGCTTCACGCAGGCGCTCGCCGCGCGGCGCACGCAAATCGCGTCCGACAGAAACAATGCGCTTGAGCAGCTTGATCCATGGCTTTTCAAAACTTGCCAGCACTAGTTCATCCAGACCAAAGCGCAGCACTGTCCAGACGATAAAAGCCCCCCTGAAAATCCGGCTCATGCTGCGGCCTTCACAACCACATCACGCGAAGCTGCGAATGGGTTGCCAGGCGCTGTTGCCAAGAACTGCTTCAAGCCCGCCATAGCGCGCCTTGCCGCATCAGCCAGCGCGTGGGCAGGGACATCGCCCAGCACGCGCGACAAATCTTCTTCAAAGTCCCATCGCAAGTTTTCAGCCAGCCAGCCGAGCTCAGCGGCCAGTTGCACATCGCCTTCAATTTTTACCGGCGGTGGCTTGCCCGCCATCACCGATTGAATCGCATTCAAAGGCGAATCGACAGCTACCGCAATCAATAAATCAGGCTTTGCAGAAGAACTGGCTTTGTCGAGCAGGCCTGCTGGGGTGATCAGCAAATCGAGTACGAACAAGCCCCAGCGGATGTTCAGCACGCTGCCTTTTTTACGAGCCAGGCGGTCTTGCGCTTCTTTTTCCTGCATCAAGACATGGTTTAAAAAAAGTACCAGACGCTGCTGCGTTTCACTGACCGCCCAAGCTGGGGGTTGAAAACGTGTAGCGATGGATTCCAGAAAAGAAAAAGGGAACGTGTTATTCATACGTTCCCGATTTTGACGGATTATTTAACCCCTCGGGGCTAGGAGCCTGTCGGACTATCGGCATCGAAGCGAAATTCGACCCCGGCGAGGATAGTTTTTGCCGGATTTGCAGGCCAATAGCCCCGCTATTGGTCAA
>JAYVPR010000367.1:0-4407 GCA_043757245.1 Polaromonas sp.
GACCTGCGGGGGTCGAACCCACGACAAACGGATTAAAAGTCCGCTGCTCTACCAACTGAGCTAAGGTCCCATGTTTGCACTGCTGGTTAGCAGCAGTCAAGCCTCAAATTATAGCGCGGTTTTGGGTCACTTTGCAAAACTTTGGCTGGCAATTTTATCTAGCAGCCAACCCGCCGCGCAAATGCCGAAAGTCGCAGTCACACTGACAACTGAACCGTAGCCGTGGCAGTTCAGACTGTTGTCTATTTGTGGTGTTTGCGGGCTGACTGCGGGCTGCGCGACGGATTCGCGACTGAAAACACAGTTAACACCTATTTTTCCTTGGCGCGCTGCACCGTGCTCTTTTCGCAAACGGTAACGCACTTGCGCCAGCAAGGGGTCGTGCGTTGTCAGTGCCAAGTCATCAATATCAACCTTGTGCGCGTGGCGCTTGCCGCCTGCAGCACCCACCGTGATGAAGTTGGCGTTGTTTTGCAGCGCCCAAGCCGCCATGGCAGTTTTGGCCTTGACCTGATCGCAGGCATCAAGGACGGAAAGTGATGCGTCGGCATAGTCATCAAGCTGTGCAATGCCGGGCCAGTTGGCTGCATCCACAAACTCTTCAATGCACCGCACATCGCAGTCGGGGTTAATGTCAAGAATTCGGTCGCGCATAGCCTGAACTTTGGACTGACCCAGTGTACTGCCGAGTGCATGGATCTGGCGGTTGATGTTGGACTCGGCAACATGATCCAGGTCAATCAGCGTCAAGCGAGCGATGCCGCTACGCGCCAAAGCTTCTGCAGCCCACGAGCCCACGCCGCCAATACCGACCACCACCACGCGGGCCGTGCGGATTTTTTTGGCACCTTCTGCGCCATAGAGGCGGGCAAGACCACCAAAGCGACGCTCCAAATCGGCAGATTCAAGCACTAGGCGCTTTGCTCCAAGCGCCAGACTTGGTATTTCAGCGCGGCGATTGCACCAACCACGATGGCCGCCACCGCTACGAAACTGGTAGCGCTTAGTGTCGATAACCCAGACAAGCCCTGCCCCACCGTGCAGCCCATGGCGGCCACCCCGCCCACGCCCATCAATGCGGCTCCGACCAGGTGATTGGCGGTGTCTTCGGCATCACGAAAGCCCTCCCAGCGAAAGCTGCGAGTTGTTATGGCGTAAATAGCAGAACCTACCACGACGCCAAACACCGACACAATGCCAATCGTCAGCACCTTGGCCTTGTCACTGAAAAACATGAACCAGTCAATCGTGTAAGCCACGGGAGACACAAAACTCAAGGCCTCGGCGCGACCGGAATTGGTGGCCAAAAAGGCGTCTTGCAGTGTTTCAGGATGCTCGGCAACGTAACCCAAATGGCCGCTGATCCACCACATTGCTGCAATCAGTGCGCCCAAACCGAGGCCTGCAAGCAGATTATCAAACCGCACAAAGTCACGGCCGAGCAAGGCCCAGATGATCAAGCCCAGGCCAAGTACCAGCGCCAACATCAACCCGGCACTGACACTGCTCATACCTATCGCGCTGCCAAGCCAACTCGGCAAGGCAGCATTGCTGGTGAAATCAATCGCTACGCGGTCAACTGTGGCCACGCGCAGTACCGCCGTGATGCCCTTGAGCGTGGCAAATGCAGCAACACCCATGACGAGAAACACCACCACTGACTTGAGGTTTCCGCCACCGATACGCACCAGCGTCTTGCTGCCGCAACCAGACGCCAGCACCATACCAAAGCCAAACAGGGAGCCTCCAACCAGAGCCGACAGCCAGATAAAGCGATTGGATGCGTAAAGCGTTTTGGCGGGGTCAATCAAACCTGTAGCAGCCAGCGTGTAAAAGCCGATCATGGCCACGCCAATTGCCATACCCCACATGCGCATCCGGGTCCAGTCACTCATGTTGACGATGTCGCTGATAGCACCCATGGTGCAAAAGTGGGTGCGCTGGGCTATCGCCCCAAACACTACAGCCACAATGAAAGCGGCCCACATAACTTGCGTGGTAAGAGTCTTGAGTGTTGAAATGTCCATACCCTGATTTTAAGGGCATGCCATGCACCGATGGCTAAGGGTCCGTTCAGAAATAATTCGCACACTTGACTCGCCAGCTTCGGGCGCGCTGCGTTGTTGCGAATCGTATCCCGAATTCGACGGCCAAATGCACAACTTATTTCTGAACGGACCCTAACTTCGCTTACTTCAGCTTGGTCAATCGGTCTTTGGCGACAGATGCTGCTTCAGATTGCGGGTAGACCTTGATCAAATCTTCCAGTGTTTTCCGGGCAGATTTCGTATCTTTCAACTCCACCTGGCAATTGGCTATCGACAGCGCGGCCTCTGGTGAGCGCACGTGGTCCGGCGCAGTGGCAACCACCGACTTGAAATTAATGATGGCTTCGCGGTAAGCCCGCAGGGCGTACTGCGCATTGCCCAGCCAGAACAAGGCCGACGGCTGGTGACCACTTTCGGGGTAGCGCTTGATAAAGTCCACAAAAGCCGTTTGTGCAAGAGCGAACTCGCCCTTGCGCAGAGTAGCCAGCGCCGCGTCGAAGTCGCGGAGTTCCGCTGGACTGGCCACAAACTCCTTACCGTCTACTGTCACTTTTGACGGTTCAAACTTACGCAGCCTCTCGTCAACACCCTGAGTCATGTCTTTTTGCTTGCGCTGCACATCGGCCACGTCGCGCGCCAGTTGCTCGTCCTGCCCACGCATTTTGGCAAGCTCACTGCGCAAAACTTCGATCTGGTTGGACAAGTCCAGAAGGCTGCGGCGCAGTTGCAGATTGTCCTCGCTGGTTTTACGCATTTCAATCTGCGAGGCTTCAAACTTTTGCCGCATTTCAATCTGCGAGGCTTCAAACTTTTGCCGCAGATCAAGTATTGCGCGCCTGGCCTCATCATCATCGAACAAAGCTGCCTGCGCATTGAATGCCAGCAGGCAAGCCACTGAAAAACCCAGCAGCGTCCGAAAAATTCCAAATTGTTGAATGTTCATAGTGCTTGCTTTAACTTGTCTGCGCGCCCCAATCGAGGCTTACAGACTTTCACCCGTCTCAACGATAACTCAATTCCGCCCTGCGATTTTTGGCCAATGACGCCTCGTCAGAGCCTGTGGCAGCGGGTTTTTCTTTGCCAAAGCTCACCGCCTCGACCTGCGCGTCAGTCACACCCAACAAACCCAGCGCGCGCCGGACAGCCTCGGCACGTTTTTGGCCCAATGCGAGGTTGTACTCACGGCCACCACGCTCGTCGGTATGGCCTTCAATCGCCATTTTCCGGCCTTTGTTGGCTGACAGGAATTTTGCATGCGCCTCTACCGCGCCTTGAAACTCTGGTTTTACGATGAAACTGTCGTAGTCAAAGTAAATGATTTTTGTGACCCCCGATGGACCCGCTACAGCAGTGTTGTTGGCCATGATCTCAACCGGAACGACACCTGTACTGGTAGTTGCACCGGTAGCTGCGCTGGTACTGGGTTGCGCGGTAATGGGCGTTGCTGTGCGGCTTTCGACGGGTACGTCATCGAGTTTGACGTTTGAGCCGCAAGCTGCAAGTACCGCAGTCAACGCAAGCGCTGACAGCATGGAAAAAAGATGACGTCTCATGAATTATTTCCTGGTAAAAATTGAAAAATGGATAAATTGACAATGCTGACTATGGCTTGAAAGAAGCAATAAACGTGTCAGGTTAAGGAGCCAGTTAAAGTGGTCTCTAGCGTAAATTTAGCGTGAAAACGGACTCCAGTCAGGCTCACGAATATCACCACTCGCACCTGCCAAGCGCGCCTTGATTTTCCCGTCTAACGTGGTGGTCATCAGCGCTTCACGTCCTTGCTGTTGGGTCGCGTAAACAATCAGACGGCTATTAGGCGCAAAGCTAGGACTTTCGTCGGCGTTGGTGTCAGTGATTTGGTTCACGGTGCCGCCTGCAAGTTCCATCACCTGAAGCTTGAAAGCGCCGCCAACGCGGGAAATATAAGCCATATATTTACCATCCGGGCTCATGGCTGGCGATATGTTGTAGTTGCCTGTAAACGTGACACGTTCAATGTTTCCACCGGCAGCACCCATACGGTAAATTTGGGGCGCGCCACCACGGTCACTGACAAAGTAAATACTTTTACCGTCCGGCGAAAAGGCAGGCTCGGTGTCGATGCTTGAAGATTGAGTCAAACGTCGCGGTTCGCCGCCATTCGCATCCATGGCATACAACTGCGAACCGCCATCGCGGCTTAACGTCGCCACAATCTGCCTGCCATCCGGGGACCAGGCTGGAGCGCTGTTCGAACCACGGAAATTGGCTAATAAACGCCTCTTGCCGCTGGCAACATCGTGCGCGTAAATAACCGGCTTGCGCGACTCGAAGGACACGTAGGCCAGTTGCATCCCATTGGGCGACCACGCAGGTGAAA